>NZ_PIZC01000010.1:0-38243 GCF_019325145.1 Actinomyces sp. 594 | reverse complement strand
AGCACGCGCCGCCCGGCCAGACGCGCTGCCGCGGAGCCCGCCGCCGCGGAGCCTGCCGCTGTGGTGCCCTCGGCCGGGCTCACGGCGCCTCCCGGCGGCCGCGACCGGGCAGCGCGGCGTGCAGGTCGACCAGATCGGCGGCGCCCGCCTCCAGCAGTGCCTGCGCCACCGCCTCACCGAGCGCGGAGGCGTCCGCCCGGGTCCCGGTCACCGATTCCCGCAGCACGCGCCGCCCGTCGGCGGTCGCGACGACCGCGTCAAGACGCAGCCCGGTGAGCCCCTCCGGTAGCGCGGTAGGCACGGCCACGGCCCCCACCGGCGCGGCGCAGCCCGCCTCCAGGTGACGCATGAGCGCACGTTCGGCGGTTACGGCCGCGTGGGTGAGCGGATCGTCCAGCGCGGATACGGTCGCAGCAAGCGCGGCGGCCAGCCCGGGATCGCGCGGGGCCACCCCGGCGCGCGGAGAGGTATCTGCTCCCGGCCCGCCGACGGGCCGATCCTGCTCGGTTCCCGCCGTGCTCCGCGTCTCCAGGGCCAGCGCACCCTGCGCGGGCGCCGGCACCATGACGGGTGTGCGTGCGGCGGCTGCCGGTGACGCGTCCTGCGCGGACTGGTCCCCGCCCGGGGTCCCCGCCCGGGGGCCGTCCTGAGGCAGCGCCAGCGGCTGGGTGGCATAGTCGTCCAGACCCAGGCGGCGCAGGCCCGCCAGCGCCAGCACCACGGCGTCCAGGTCGGGCTCGCGCACGGCGCCGAGCGGGCCGTCCGCGCCCACCACCGAGCCGACCACGCGGGACAGGCGGGTGGGTACGTTCCCGCGCACGGGCACGACCTGAAGATCCGGTCGCACGGCTAGCAGCTGTGCGGCCCGGCGCGGTGACCCGGTGCCCACGCGCGCACCGGGCGGGAGGTCGGCCAGGCCGACCCCGCCCGCCGTGCACAGGGCGTCGCGCGGGTCCTCCCGCGGCGGAATCGCCGCGATGTGCAGCCCCGGCACCGGCGTGGTGGGCAGGTCCTTGCAGGAGTGCACGGCCAGGTCGCAGCTGCCGTCCAGGAGCGCTTCGCGCAGGGCGGCGGCGAATACCCCCACTCCGCCGAGCCGGGTCAGCGGGGTGGAGTCAACATCGCCGCGGGTACGGATCGGGATGAGCTCCACTTGCAGGTCGGTGCCGATTTGGCGGGAGGCGGCGACGATCGCCCGCGCCACCTGTGAGGACTGGGCAACCGCCAGCGCCGAGCCGCGTGTTCCCAGACGCACGGTCCGCGCCGACGGCGCACCCGCTCCGATGATCGTGCCGCTGCTCATGCAGGTCCCTCCGGTTCCCTATGGCCGCAAGTGCCGTCCGCCGTGACCCGCGGCCTGCCGGTGAGCCCGGCCGCCTGCTCGCGGGCATGGGCGACGACGGCGGCAATGCCCGTTCCGGCTACCCAGGCGCCGGTGACCGCCAGGCCTTCCAGGGGCTCGACCTGGGACTCCAGGCGCCGGGTGCGTTCGCGGTAGGCGGGCGTCACCGGCGGCAGGGTCCCGTCCCAGCGCACCAGCTTGGAGTCGAGCACGTCCTGCTCCCGCAGGCGCACACCCGTAAGCACCTCGACATCGGCCAGCGCGTCCGCCAGTTCCACCTGGGGGCGCGGTTCCCCCGGGCGTCCGTAGGACAGGCGCAGTGCGTGTACCGCATCGGCGGGTGCTCCCGCGGCGCCGGGGCCGTGCAATTGCCGTAGTTGTTCCCCGATCCACGGCCACTTCACCGACAGGTGTGACAGTGCCTTGGCCTTGACGGGCGCTCGTCCGGGTGCGGCCGGTGCCACCAGCAGTCCGGAGCCCACCGGTGCGTCGGCCAGTCCCGGGGCGTGAGCTACCAGGGTGAAACGGGCGATCGGGGAGCCGACCGGAACCGGTACCTGGGTCTCCACCCCGGGTGCTCCTGCCAGCAGCCGGAGTGCTGCCCCCGCTGAACAGGCCAGCACGACTCGTGGCGTGCGCACCACCCACTGCTCCCCGGCCGCCACCGGCTCGTCCGACGGCGTCTTCCCGCGCGCAGTGGGTGCGATCCCCACCTCCCAGGCGCCGGTGGAGTCGGTGCCGCCGGGCCCGGCGGTGCGCGTGGCCGGCTGTAGCCACTGCGCGCCGGTGCGGGTAAGCACCCGGCCGTCGGCAGTCTCGATCGCCTCCCGCAGCGCATCGGTGAGGCGGAACAGGCCGCCCTCGACGGTCACGTCCGCGGCGCCGCCTCCCCGGCGGCGGGCCCGGCGCCGCCCCAGCAGCTCGCCGACGGCGGCCTGCAACGAGCCCAGGCGTGCGGTCGCCTCCCGCAGTCCGGGGGCGACCGTGTCGGCCGCGAGGTCGGCGGGGTCGGCGGTGTGGATTCCCGCCACAATCGGGCGGACCAGGCGCTCCAGGACCGCCTCGCCCATGCGGGTGCGCACGAAGGCGGCCAGGTCGGCCGGGTCTTCGGGGCGGGTGCCCACCGTCCCGTCAAGCTCGGCGTCTCGGGCTGCCCGCAAGGCCCCGGCCCGCCCGACCACGGCCACAACGTCCTCGGCGAGCGGATCGGCCGGGATGCCTAGGAAACCGTCGCGCAGGAAGCGGTGGGCCCGCCAGCCACGGGCCGGATCGGTGGGAGGGGCGTCGGAAGCCGCCTGCGCGGTGCCCGGGCCGGCAGCTGCGCCGTCGCAGTCGGCGGCGTCTGGTGGCGGCGGCAGGAACAGGCGCGCCCCGCCGCCGGAGGGGCCGACCACGCGCAGCCCCAGGGCATCTACCATCTGCGTGATCGCGTCCCCGCGGACGACGAATCCCTCGGCACCCAGGTCCATGCGCACCCCGCCGATGTCTGCGCCGGCAACGAGTCCGCCGGTGTAGCCGCGCGCCTCGACCAGCAGTGGCCGCAGTCCCGCGCGGGCCAGTTCCCAGGCGGCGGCGAGCCCGGCGATCCCGCCGCCCACCACCAGCGCCTCGAGCGGCTCGGCCGGTCCGCCCGCCGGCCCCGGGGACATAGTCCCACCGCCATCGGTCAGCTGCTCGCTCATGCCTCTCCATCCCATCCGGTCAGCGCCGTACGTTCCCAGTCCTGCGACTTGTGCACGCGTGCCACCACCCGGGTGAGCACATTCGGGTCGGTTGACGGGGGTACCCCGTGCCCTAGGTTGAACACGTGCGCGGGCGCCGCCCGGCCCGCCTCCACGCAGGCATCCACCGCAGGTGCGAGCACTTCCCAGGGGGCGGCCAGCAGGGCGGGGTTCAGGTTGCCCTGCACCGGGCGCGCGCCGGCCCCGTCGTCCCGCCCCCCGAGGGCGGTGGCAGCCAGGGCCAGGTCGGTGCACTCGTCCACGCCGACGACGTCGGCCCCGGTGCGGTGCAGCTCGGGCAGCAGGTGCCCGGCCCGGGTGGCGAAGTGAATCACCGGCGCCGGGGCGCCGGTGGTGGGGGACACGGCGTCGCGGGCCACGTCCAGCGCCAGTGCCGAGTAGGGAGCGACCTTCTCGCGGTAGTCGGCTGCGGACAGTGAGCCGGCCCAGGAGTCGAAGAGCTGGACGGCGGCCGCGCCCGCGGCCACCTGCGTGGCCATGAACTGGCCCGTCAGGTGCGCTGCCCAGGTCATCAGCGTGTCCCAGGCGGTCGGGTCGGCGTGCATGAGCGTGCGGGCGGCCAAGTGGTCGCGGGAGGGGCGGCCCTCCGCCAGGTAGGCCACCAGGGTGAACGGTGCCCCGCCGAAGCCGAGCAGCGGGGTCCACTCCGCCTCGCCGCGCGACTGCGCCAGTCCCGCCAGCGCCCGGGCGGACAGGCCGCCGGGGTCGGCTGACGCGCGGGACGGTTCGCCGCGGTTATGGCTGCGGGCGCGGTCCGCCTGCCGTGGTGCGCGTGCGCCGGCACCTGGTTGCCCCGGACCGCCCAGCTCCGCCACAACCGCCCGCACGGCCGCCTGGATCGCGCTCACCCCTGCGGCGCCGTCGAGTGCCCTGCCGTCCGGCCCCGCCCCGGCCCGGTCCGCGTCCCCGTAGTGGTGCGCGGTCAGGCGGCGCACTTGCGCCCAGTCGCGCACGGGGGCGTCCAGCACGGGGCCGGTGCCCGGCTCGATGCGTACCTCCACGCCGGCCAGCCGCAGCGGCACCATGATGTCGGAGAACAGCACGGCGGCATCCACGCCGTGGCGCCGTACCGGTTGCAGCGTCACCTGCGCGGCCGCCTGCGGCCACAGGCACACATCCAACATGGGTGCCCCGGCCCGCTCGCGCAGGGCGCGGTACTCCGGCAGCGAGCGCCCCGCCTGCCGCATGAACCACACGGGTGTACGCCTCGGGCGGCGCCCGGCCAGGGCCTCCAGCAGGGCGGGTCGCCCCGGCTGCGGGGCGCTCAGGCCGGTGGAGCCGCCGCTCCCGGCCGGGTGGTCCGCCCCGCCGGAATTCTGCACGGAAATACTCACGAAATAGTCCTCGTCCTGGTGGTCCCGGTTGAAATGACATGACGTGGCGTCGCCGGAAAGCGCCGTCCGAACATTGTGCCGCCTCGCCCAGAACCCTTCGCTCAGTGACTGGTTTAGCCTGCAATACCGCTGGCTACCAGTCATGTGACGCAGTGTCGTAAAACTAATCTGACGCAGTGTCGGAATAGTTGAGGGCGGTGCCGGTGATAATTGTGCCCCGACCGGCATCCAATGCTTGACTACCACTCGCCGTGACTATCCATCTGCTCTCCGCCGACCACCGCACCCAGGGCCTCGACGCGGTCGCCCGCCTGGGTGCAACCGCCGCGCACCTCGGCCCGGACCTCATGCGCGCCCTCCCACAGCTGCGGGGCGCGATCGTCCTGGGGACCTGCAACCGCCTGGCGCTGCTACTGGACGCACCGCAGGCCCTCCCGGCCGACGCCCTGCGTCACGACGTCACCGGCTTCCTGGCCCGGCGTGCGGGCCTGCGCCCCGCCGCCGAGGCGCTCGCCGGCACGCACCCCGGGGCCGGACGGCATTGGGCCGACGCGGGCCCGGTTGCGGCGGAACCCGTCGAACTGACCGCCTGGAGCGGAAACGCTGCCGTCAATGAGTTGTTCGCCACCGCCGCCGGGCTGGAGTCCATGGTTGTGGGCGAGCGCGAGATCGCCGGCCAGCTACGTCGTGCCATGCGGGTTGCCACCGAGGAAGACACTCTCTCAACCGATCTGTCCCGCGCCGTCGAGCACGCCTCCACCGCCTCCCGCCGCGTCGCCCACGAGACCGGCCTGGCGGGCAATGGCCGCTCCGTCGTGGGGGTCGGCGTAGACCTGGCTGCCCGTCACCTGCCGCCCCTTGAGGGCGTGCGGACCCTGATCGTCGGTACCGGGGCCTATGCGGGCGCCACCGTCACCGCCCTGCGTCGGCGCGGGGTCATCGACATCTCCGTCTACTCCCGCTCGGACCGGGCCGCCGCCTTCGCCGTCGGCCGCGGACTCAGGGCGATTGACGACGTCGCCCTGCCCGATGCACTGGCGGGAGCCGACCTGGTCATCACCTGCCGGGGCCTGGGCGCCCCGGTGCTGACCCGCGAGCTCGTGGCCCCGGCCGCTGCCGAGCGGGCAGCAGGCCCCGCGCGGCCGCACGCCGGGACCCACCTCCGCCCCCTGGTGATCCTTGACCTTGCGCTCACCCGTGATGTGGAAAGGGCCGTCGGCTCCATGCCCGGGGTGCGGCTGATCGACCTGCCCAGCGTGCAGCGATCCGTGCCCGCGGCCGAGGCCCGCCAGGTGCAGGCCGCGCGCGCCATTGTGGATGAGGAGACCGCCCTGTTCGAGCGCATGCTGTCCGGGCGGCGCATGGATCCGGTGGTTTGCAGCCTGCGCGGGCATGTGGCGGAACTCGTCGAGGAGGAGGTTGCCCGCCTGCGCGTGCGTGACGGCCAGGTGGACGCCGGCGACGCCGCCCGCGCCCTGCACCACCTGGCGGCCCGCATGCTGCACCATCCCACTGTTGCCGCCCGTGCCGCCGCCGAGGCCGGGCGCGGCCAGGACTACCTCGACGCCCTCGACCTGCTGCTGGGCGTGGAGATCGCCGCCGACCTGCGCGCCGCGGTTGCCCCGGCCACAACCACCCCGGCCCCGGGAGGAGCCCAATGACCCCTCAGGCCAGGTCCGTGACAGCCTCCGGCCCCGCCTCCGCCGCCGACCCGCTGGCTCCCTACGACGCCGTCCTGCTGCTGTCCTACGGCGGCCCCGAGGGCCCCGACGACGTGCTCCCCTTCATGCGCAACGCCACCGCGGGCCGGGGCGTGCCCGACTCCCGGCTGCGCGAGGTCTCCGGCCACTACGGCCGCTGGAATGGCGTCTCCCCGATCAACGCCCGCAACGCCGAGCTACTGGCGGCGCTGCGCGATGAGCTGGCCGCCCGCGGGAGCCGGGTGCCGGTGGTGATCGGCAACCGCAACTGGCACCCCTTCGTCTCCGAGGCCCTGCGCGAGCTCGCCGACGCCGGCGCCCGCCGCGTCCTGGCCATCACCACCGCCGCCTACGCCTCCTACTCCGGCTGCCGCCAGTACCGAGAGGACGTCGCCGGCGCGCAGGAGCTCCTGGCCGACGGCGCCGACGGAGTCACCGGGCGCGGCTGGGAGGCGGACGCCGCCGCCCGCGTGGGTGGCGCCGGGGGCGCGCCGGTGGAGCTGGTGGTGGATAAGACCCGTCCCTTCTACAACACCCCGGGCATGCTCGCCGCCAACACCGACGCCATCGTCGCCGCCTTCAACCAGCTGGTGGCCGACGGTGTGAGCGCCGACGGCATCCGGTTGGTGCTGGTCACGCACTCCATCCCCGAGTCCATGGAGCGGCTGTCCGCGCCCACCGCCGAGGAACGCGCCGGCTCGGGAGGGGCTGGAGAGCTCTCCTCGGGCGCGGAAAGTGCTGACTCGGTTGGAATTGGGCCGCGGACCGTAACCGGAAGGGTGGGGGAGGCCCCCGAAGGCGTGGTGGGGCTGGCGGGAGCGCCGCGAGGAACGAGCGGCGCGGATGGTAGCCGAGGGGGCCTCCCCAGTCCCCCCTCGCGAGAACTCGGACTCTCCGCACAGGAACCCGGTGTCGCCGCGGACCTGTCCACCGAGATCTCCTACGTCGCCCAGCACGAGCGCCTGGCCGAGGTGCTCCTGCCCGCCGTCGCCGCCCGCCTGGGCCGCCGCCCACAGGCGGACCTGGTCTACTGCTCCCGCTCCGGCCCGCCGCAGGCCCGCTGGCTGGAACCGGACGTGAACGACCACCTTCAGGCCCTGGCCGCCGGGCACCTGACCGACGGGCGGCCCGTGGACGTGCCGACGGGCGTCGTCGTCGCCCCCATCGGATTCGTCGCCGACCACATGGAGGTCGTCTTCGACCTGGACACCGAGGCTCGTGAGACCGCCGAGCACCTCGGCCTGCCCTACGTGCGCGCGGCCACGGCCGGCACCCACCCCGCCTTCGTCGCCTCGCTCGCCGACGTGCTCGCCGAGCGGGCCGCCGTCGCCCGGGGCGAGGACGTGCGCCCGCACTCCACCACCGGCACCGGCCCCTTCCACACCGTCTGCCCGCCCACCTGCTGCAGGCCCGCCACCCGACCCGCCGGGCACCCGGGCGGAAGCCACCCCCAGACCACTACCCACCAGTAACCCCGACCAAGGAGATTCCCCATGAGCGAGCACGACAGCGCCCACCCCGACGCCGACTCGGGCCAGGACGCCCCCCGCCTGCACCGCTTCGACGACGAGGAGCGCCGCCCCCACCGCGACCCCCGCGATGCCGCCGAGGTCGACTTCGACGCCGTCAACGACAACAACCACTACGCCCTGTTCGCCGTCTACCGGCTGACGGCGCCGCTGCCGCCGCTGGAGGACACGCGCCGTCGGCTGGTAGGGGAGTCCACCCACTTCATCGACGTCTCCGATGTGACCACGCGCGGCTGGTACGACGTGTCGGGCTTCCGCTCCGATGCGGACCTGATGGTCTGGTGGCTCGACGACGACCCGGAGAAGCTGCAGGACGCCAACCACCGCCTGCGTGCCAGCGCCCTGGGACGCTACCTGGAGCCGGTGTGGTCCTGCATGGGCCTGCACACGCCCGCCGAGTTCAACCGCAAGCACATCCCCGCCTGCTTCGGCGGCGTGGCGCCGCGCGACTGGTGCATGGTCTACCCCTTCGTGCGCAGCTACGACTGGTACCTGCTGGAGCCCGAGGAGCGCTCGCGGATCATGGCCGCCCACGGCCGCAACGGCTTCTCCAAGTACCCCGATGTCAAGGGCTCCACGCTCGCCGCCTTCGGCATGAGCGACTACGAGTGGGTGCTCGGCTTCGAGGCCGACACCCTGGACCGCCTGGAGGGCGTCATCCACCACCAGCGCTACACGGAGGCCCGCCTGCACGTGCGCGTGGACACCCCCTTCTACACCGGCTGCCGCGTCAGCCCCCACGAGTGGGCCGAACGCCAGCCCCGCGCATGACCGCCGCCACGCACCCCCGCACCGCGCGGCCGGTGCGCATGCAACGCCACGACCCGGCGCAGCGCCCCATGCTGGTGACCTGGGAGTCCACGCGGGCCTGCCAGTTGGCCTGCCGCCACTGCCGGGCCGTCTCCCGGCCCCTGCGCGACCCCCGGGAGCTGACCACCGCGGAGGCCAAGGCGCTGATGGACGAGGCCGCCTCCTTCGGCAAGCCGGCGGTCATCTTCATCATCACCGGCGGGGACTGCTTCGAGCGCCCCGATCTGGCCGAGCTGGTCGCCTACGGCACGAGCCTGGGCCTGCACATGGCGGTGTCGCCGTCGGGCACGGACAAGCTGAACAAGGACTCCCTCGCCCGCATCCAGGACGCGGGTGTGGGCGTGATCTCCCTGTCGCTCGACGGCGCCACCGCCGCCACCCACGACGCCTTCCGGGGCGTGGAGCGCACCTTCGACCGCACCGTCGCCGGCTGGCGGGCGGCCCGCGAGCTGGGCATGAAGGTGCAGATCAACTCCGTCGTCGCCCGCCACAACGTCCACGAGCTACCCGACATCGCCGCACTCGTGCGCGAGTACGGGGCGATGACCTGGTCCGGGTTCCTGCTGGTGCCCACGGGCCGCGGGGTGGACTTGGGCAGCCTGGACGCCGCCGAGATCGAGGACGTGCTCAACATCTTCTACGACATGGGCGAGGCGGTGCCCGCCAAGACCACCGAGGGGCACCACTTCCGGCGCGTCTCCCTGCAGCGCTACGCGCTGGCGCAGCGGGGCATCGAGGGCGAGGACATGATCGCCGCCATGCACCTGGGGCCGCTGTACCGCAGCCTGCGGGAGCGGATCGTGGAGCTGGGGCTGGACCACGGGGAGCGGCGGCGTCGGCCCCCGATCACCGTCTCCAGCGGCAACGGCTTCATGTTCATCTCCCACATCGGCGACGTCACCCCCTCCGGCTTCCTGGAGAAGAGCGCCGGCAACGTGCGCGAGGCCTCCCTGACGGAGATCTACCGCAACAGCGAGGTCTTCACCGGGGTGCGGGACACCTCCCGGCTCAAGGGAAAGTGCGGGGCGTGCGAGTACAACCGCGTGTGCGGCGGCTCGCGGGCGCGGGCCTTCAACACCACCGGGGATCTGCACGCGGAGGAGCCCCTGTGCGCCTACCAGCCCGGCTCCTTCCCCTACCCCGAGGACGTGAAGGCACTGCTGAGCGCGCCCGCGCGTCCGGGACGACCGGGCGCAGGCGGCTGAGTACACCGTTGCTGCTGATGCTGCGCGGGGCGTAAGGGGTCTTGGCAAAAGCTGGTTAGGAGCGACCGACCCTGATCGTTATGTCATCGTTGTATGCAAATGTTGAATACCGTCTGTGGCGGGGGTTACACTTATCTTAGCTCCGTTGACAACGGAGCTTGTCTCACTGACTAGTCCTTGACCTTTGTGGGGTCAGTTGAAAGAGGTTGATTGCCATGGTGAAGTCAAGTCCAGCTTTGCGAGGTGTGCTCTCAGTCGCGTTGGCAGGGTTGTTGACTGTAGGCGGGTTTGCCGCAGTTGTTCCGAGTGCAGGAGCGTTGTCTGGGAACTGTGCTGCCTGGCTGGAAACCACCGTTGGGTCAACCCGTGCCGCTGGTTACTGCTCTTACTTGGGAAGTGACACGAAGGCGCGGGTGACTCTTGATCTCTCTAATGGGCCGGATTTTCATTCATCGTGGTTTACGAGGACCTACGTAACCTACAGGACCCCCTACTTCATGACAAATCCCAACAGCCCAGTGTGGCCTCGCAGTGCGCGTGTTGATCAGGCGCGACGGTAATTTGAACCGTGACGCGATGTCTGAGTGTCAAAATGCCATTCTCGACCGCGTGGGCTTCGCCTACGGCGGCACACGCGAGCGCATCATCTACCGGGGCGTCACCTGTCGACTAGTGGCCGGGCGGCTGCATGCGGTGATGGGCCCTTCGGGTTCGGGCAAGACCACCCTCTTCCGCCTGATCACCGGCGACCTCAAGCCGAATTCGGGAACGATCGAGCTGACGGGCACCGGCGGTGCCCGGCGCGTGTCCCAGGTCTACCAGGACTACCGGCTGGTCCCGTATCTGACCGCGGTCGAGAACGTGAAGCTGGCCCAGGAGTTCGCCTCCGCGGGTGGCGGCGTCGGTACCTTCCCCGACGCCGCCGCACTGCTGGGCAGACTGGGCCTGGCCGGGCAGGCCAACGCCGCAGTGGGCAGCCTCTCGGGCGGCGAGCAGCAGCGAGTGGCCATCGCCCGCGCACTGGCCACCGCCCCGCAGGTCCTGCTCGCCGACGAGCCGACCGGCGCGGTCGACGAGCAGGCCACCCGGGAGATCGCCCAGCGCTTCGCCGAACTGGCCCACGATGACGGCCTGCTGGTGCTGGTGGCCACGCATGACCCGGTGGTGGCCGGATACGCCGACGTGGTGCTGCGCATCCACGACCACGACCTCGTGGCCGAGCCGTCCACGGCGGGCGGTGCCCAGCGGTGACCCGCCTGCAGTTGAGGGTGATCACCGGGTCGGTACGTGCGCGTCCGGGACTGTTCACCGCGGCACTGCTGCTGTCCGGCGTGCTGGCTCTGTTCGGTGCTCTGCTGCTGTGCGGCAGGGCCACGTTCCTGGCCACGGCGGAGGCCGGGGCGCGCGCCGAATTCGGCGGCTACCGCTACCAGGTCAGCGGCGACAGCGACGAGCTGTCCGCGCGCATGCACACGCTGGCCGGCGACGGTCAGGCGGTGGCGGTGCTGCGCGCCAGCGCGGCCCTGAGCGGGCCGCGGGGTGCCTCTGATGCGCAGGTGTCCGTGCTGAGCGGCCCCTCCCGCACCGGCATGCTCGCGGAGGGCGAGTACCCGCGCGCCGACGGCGAGGCCTCCATCTCCGCTGAGGTAGCCCGGCGCACGGGCCTGAGCGTGGGCGACCGCCTGGAATTGACTTCGGAGGATCTTCCCGAAGGCACAGCCGAGTACACGGTTACAGGCATTACCCGCAATCCCGCCGCCCCGGACGAGCTCACGGCCGTCGCGGTATCCGGTGAGGTTATGGGGGGCGATGCCGGTGCGGCGATCTTCTCCTGGCTCAGTGACGCCGACCCGTGCGAACAGATCGGGGTGGGTAAGCAGTGTGGTAGCGGTGCGGTAACGGTAGCTGGGGTCGACTATGCCGTGAACTCCACCGTGCAGGAGGTAAGCTCCCGGCAACTGGCCGGGTTTCCGGTGCTGCTGGCGCTACTGCTGCTGAGCGCCGGCGCCGCCTGCGGCGCCGCCCTGGCCGCGGATCGGCCCCATGCCGGTCGCGTCGCCGAGGCGCTGCGGGCCGCGGGGGCGACGCCACGTCGCGCAGCGGTGCTGGCCGGCGCGGGCATGCCGCTGACGCTGCTTGTGGGCAGCGTTCTCGGGATCATCGCCGCCCAGGTGGCACTCGGCCTCGGGCACGCAGCGATCGGCTCCGCGCTGGGGCAGTACTGGGACGGCTACCGCCCGGCACTGTGGCAGAGCGGGGGCCTGATCCTGGCCTGGCTGCTGCTCGCCGCCGCGGTGGGGGCACTGCCGGGCCGGCTGCGCCGCTGGTCGGCCGACACCCGGGGCGCGGCCTGGCACCTGCGCCCCGCCTACGGGATGGCGCTGGGCGCCGCTGGCGTGGTCGCGGCGGTGGCGCTCGTGTACCTGCGCGTCGCCGAGCCCCACCGCGTGCTGACCGGCCACATCCTGGGTGTGATCGTGGGGGCGCTGGCGGCCCCGGTGCTGCTGCTCAGCCTGCCGTGGCTGCGGCGCACGCCCACCGCGGGCACGGCCGTGCGCCACTGCCTCACAGTGGCACTGCCCGTGCTCATGGCAACCATGATGTTCACCGGCTTCGCCGCCTTCTACAGTGCGAGCCTCCACTTTGGTCTCACGAACGGGACCGATGGGCGAGAGGATCAGACGCTGACGGTGCAGGGACTGACCATCCAGGACGTCGCCGTGCTCACCGCCGCGTACCCGCAGGCCATGGAGTCGGCCCTGGTATTCACCGAGTTGCGCGAGGAGCAGCGGCAGCCGCGGGTGGCCCCGGTGGGAGAGTCGGACTGCACCGACGCCATGTGCTTCACCGCCCTGGGGCTGATTGCCCTCGCGCCTGAGGATGGGCCCGCCTCCGCGCTGGCCGGCACGGCGGCAGCCGAGTTATTGGGCGGGGGTGCCGAAGACAGGGCGACGCGCGTCTTCTTCACTCCGGCCACGGGCCAGGTGGAGGAGACCGCCGAGGTGACGGGGCTGTCTGCGTCGAGCCTGCTGGACATCCAGTGGCTGCCCGACGTGGTGCTCGCCGCCGACGACCCGCAGGTCGAGGCGCTGGGGCTGGAGCCATCTAACAGGCGCACGATCCACCTGCCGGAATTCGGCTCCCTGCCCGAAGACCAGCGCGACGCCTTCCGCAGCGACGTCATCACCCGGGCCGGCTACGCCTTCGTGATCGAGCCGGACTCCCCGGAACGGCGCCAGCTGACGCGACAGGCCCTCGCCCTGCCGATTGCGGCGAGCCTGGTGGCGGTGATCGGCCAGGGGCTCGCGGCGATCACCTTCCTGGGGCGGCTGCGGTCCGTGCGCCTGCAGGCGCGGGACTACGGCGTCGGCAGGCGCGGCCAGTGCGCCCTGGCGGCGCCGCTGGGCCTGAGCGTGGTGGCGTGCACGACCGTGGCGGCTCTGCTCGGCCGCTTCGGGGCGCAACCGGCGCTGATAATGAACAATCCCCTGGTGACCGGCTCCTTCGGCTGGTGGTGGGCCATCCCCATCGGGGCGTCGGCGGCGGTGGCCGTCGGCCTGCTGCTGGCGGCAGCCCGCACGCCCCGCGGCCAGGGCGACGATTAAGCGGGCGCCTCGCACACGCCTTCCCCATCCATTGCGAGCTTTTGCACCCTGGTGTGCGGGTATTTGCCGTACACCAGGGTGCAAAAGCTCGTAGCAGAGCATGTTGGCGGGTTTTGGCGGGGTGAGCCCGCTAGCTTGCGGACCTCGGCGCCTCGCGCACGCCCGCCAGCCACGGGCAGCGGCGTCGCAGTAGGTGCTCGAAGCGCGCATGCATGGTGATCACGGCCGCCGGGCAGTCCCGGCAGGCGCCCTCCAGGGCCACCTCGACGACGCCGTCGGCTACCGCCCGCACGGTGAAGGAGCCGCCGTGGGCCGCGGCGATCGCCCCCACCGGCCCGGCCGCGATCTCCCGGGCCGCCGCCTCCAGGGCCTCGTCCGGCCCCACCCCGACGGCGCCAGCCGCCGGCTCCCATGACCCGGGTACGCCGAGCGCGTCCACCAGGGCGGTGCGCACCCGGGCGCCGTCGGCCTGCCAACTGTGGCCATCGCCGAGGAGCGTGAGCACCGCCCCGGGCACCGCCTCAATGCCGGCCAGGGTGCCGTCGTCGAGCAGGGCCTGCAGCAGGCGCGGGGCGCGGGCCACTGACCCGGAGAAGCCCAGCAGCCCGTCGGGGATCACCCAACGCAGCACGTCCGGGTCCGGGGTCACCACGGGATGCGTGGGGACGACGCCCATGGCGGCTCCTTTCGGTGGCTTGGTGTGTGGCTGGACGATCCTGCCGCGCCGGATCGCTGCGCCCTGGTCTCCCCGCATACGGCCTCACTCCGGCGTAAAGCGCAGGGCGGCGCTGCGTGATGGCGGCAAGAGCCGCATTTGTAGGTAGTTCGACAGTATCTGCTCACCACCAACGCGGAACGCTGCTGACAGACGCGCCTCGCGCAGTTCAGACACGTTCACGTGCTGCCAATCGATAGGGTGACCCGCACGTGTCGCGAGTCGGTCGATGTAGGCACTCTGTGAGCGGGTGTTGCCGTCGCGGAACGGATGACAGAATGTCAGCGTCCCCCAGCGATCCGCGAGCCTGTCAGCAAACTCCTTCTCTGGAAGACCTACCAGATAGTCTTCTTCCGCAAGCCGACCGAACAACGCATCAAGATACGGCTTGTAGAACTCCGATGGTGCGTACTGGAACGGCGTACCGCCCGCCCCAACCTCGTCTCCTACCTTCCGCAGTTCGCCCGCCCAATCCAGCACCGGGCTCATGAAACGCCGATGAATCGAGCGAAGATAATCAAGGTCGAGCCGATCAGGGATCGGTTCAAGCTGGAAAATCGCCCACTCCGCCGAGGCGCTGATGTTCATTGCCCGATCGACACCGGCCTGCGTGATCAACCCAAGCTTGTTGCGGAGTACCCCTCCGCTACCAGGGATCGTGTAACGGTCGTCCTCAGCCACGACCGGTAGCACACTCGTTCGCGCTAAGTCGCGCCAGCGCATCCCGAACTTCTGCGCGCGCCGCCTCCGGCGACAGCTCGCCCGTCAGGATCCGGCGCGCGCGCCCCATGTCTTCGGCATCCGGGAAGTGACCGGCGAGCTGCTGGCCCTTCTCGATCAACGCGAGCGACTGCTCAACATCAACAATCGGAACGGTCCTTACAACCATCTCGAGGCTCCTCTCCTGCGCCCAGGCTACCGTCATGAGTACAAGGGGCAAAGGATGGGTCCGGGCAGTTGCGGTGCGGCGGATGCACACGGCATGGCCGCGCCCGCCGAACCGATCTCGGCATGTAACTTCTACCGCTCTCAGTACGTGACTTCTACCGGTCTCGGTGAGGGGCGGGGCGGGGCCGGAGGCGCCGGGTCCGGGGTCACCACGGGATGCGTGGGGACAACGCCCATAGCGGCTCCTCTCGGTGGGACGACGTCATATGTGCCGGTTTCGGCGTGTCACAAGTGCCGGTCTCGGTGGTGGAGGGGGAGGCGGTCAGGTCAGGGCGGCGACGACGGCGTGGGCGGCGGCCCCGGCCACCCAGGCCAGCACGAACAGGTAGCCGTAGGCGATCGCCGACCACTTCCAGGTGCCGGTCTCGCGGCGGATCGCCCCGGCGGTGGCCATGCACTGCATGGCGAAGACGAAGAAGGCCAGCACCGCCGCGACCGTCGCCGGGTTGAACAGGGGCTCGCCGGCGTGGGCGACCAGCGTGTCCTCGGTGTAGGTCATGGCCGCCAGCTGCGCGCCCGGCTCCTCCGGGTCCCCGGCGGCGGCGATCTGCCCGAGCGTGGCCACCGCCGTCTCCCGGGCCACCAGGGAGGACATGACCGCCACATTGATCCGCCAGTCGAAGCCCAGCGGCTCGAACACCGGCGCGATCGCCTTGCCGATGGAGGCTGCCAGCGAGGAGTCCATGGTGTAGCTGGTGCGCTGGGCGTCCAGCAGCGCCTGCAGCTCCTCGGGGTCGGTTACGACCGCGCCGTCGTCGTCCAGCACCATGGAGGAGGAGGGGTCGGCCGCGGCGGCGGCGATGGCCGCGCACTCGGCGCTGGCGTCACAGTGGGCGGTGAACTCCGCCTCCGAGCGGGCGGGCACGTTCAGCCCCACCCACACCAGGATGGTGGCCGCGAGGATGATGGTGCCCGCCTTCTTCAGGAAGCCCTTGCAGGCGTCCCACACCATCAGGGCCACCGTGCGGGCGCGCGGCAGCCGGTAGGGCGGCATCTCCATGTAGAAGGGCAACAGCACGCCGCCGCGGTCGGTCAGGCGCTTGACCACCCGCGCGGCCAGCATGGCGGCCACCGCCCCGGCCAGGTACAGGCCGAACATGATCGTGCCCGCCGCCCCGAAGGGGCCGATGCGCTGCTCGGGGCCGACCAGCAGGGAGATCATGATGATGTAGACGGGCAGGCGCGCCGAGCAGGTCATCAGCGGCGCCGCCAGCATGGTGGCCAGGCGGTCCTTGGCGCTGGGCAGCGTGCGTGTGGCCATGATGCCGGGGATGGCGCAGGCCAGCGAAGACAGCAGGGCCACGAAGGCACGCCCCTCCAACCCCGCCCGGCTCATCACCCGGTCCATGAGGAAGGCCGCGCGCGACATGTAGCCCACGCCCTCCATCAGGGCGATCAGCAGGAACATGATGGCGATCTGCGGCAGGAACACCAGCACTCCACCGACGCCGCCGATCACGCCGTCGGCCAGCAGCCCCGCCAGCAGCGGTGCGGGGCCGTCCAGCCAGGTGTGGACGGCGTCACCCAGGGCCCCGAAGCCGGCCTCGATGGCGTCCTGGAAGGGGGCGGCCCAGGTGAAGATCGCCTGGAAGAAGGTGAACATGACCGCGAAGAACACCAGCGTGCCCCACAGCGGGTGCAGCAGCACCCGGTCGACGGCGGCGGTGCGCGAGTCGGGCACGGGGGCGGTGTAGTCGGCGGCGGCGAGGATCGATTCCACCCAGGAGGTGCGCTCCGGACCGCTGGTCGGAGGCGCGATGGGCGCGCGCGACCAGTCGCGCCAGGAGGTGAGTGTGCGGCGCAGCTGCGGGATGCCGGTGGCCCGGTTGCCGATGACCCGCACCGCGGGCACGCCGAGCGCCGCGCCCAGGGCCTCGACGTCGAGCCTGCCGCCGCGGCGGGTCAGCTCGTCGGTCATGGTGACTGCGATGGCGGTGGGCAGGCCCAGGGCCAGGGCCTGGGCGACGAAGCCCAGGGAGCGGGACAGGGTGGTGGCGTCTACGACCACCAGCAGCGCATCGGGCTGGGCGACGCCGTCGCAGTGGCCGGTCAGGACGTCGTACACGACCCGCTCGTCGGGGCTGATGGGCTCCAGCGAGTAGGCGCCCGGCAGGTCCTCCAGGGCGAGGGTGAGCGGGTCGGTGCCGGTCTCGGCGGCGGAGAGCTCCAGGGCGCCCAGTGAGCGGGAGACCGTGACGCCCGGATAGTTGCCGGTCTTGGCGCGCAGGCCGGTGAGCGTGTTGTAGATGGAGGTCTTGCCCGCGTTAGGGGCGCCCGCTAGGGCGATGCGGGCGGCGGCGTTGGCCGGGGCGGAGGACGCGGAACCGTGGGCGGTGCAGCCGTCGTGGCAGGAGGGCTCGTGGCAGGCGGGCATTTCTGCGGGGGCGCCGACGGCGATCGTCGTCCTGCCCGCGGCGGTGCCGGTCTGGACGGTGGTGCTCATACTGCGGCCTCCGGTACGGCGGCCACCGGCGGGGCCGAGTCAGGTGAGGCGGATGCTGCCCGGGCGGGTGCCACAACCGCAACGGATACCAGGGCGGCGTCCTGGTGGCGCAGGCTGATCTCATAGTCCGCCACGTGGTAGACGGTCGGATCGCCCAGCGGTGCGCGGCGGCCCACCTCGATCATGCGTCCGGGCTCGAAGCCGAGGTCGGCCAGGCGCCGGGACAGTGCTTCCCCGCGATCGGCGGATACGGCGGTGATGCGGGCGCGCGTGCCGCGAGGCAGGGTGGCCAGGGGGACGGCGGCGGGCCGAGATGATGTTGTGCTGGCCGTGGTAGGTGCGGCCATGTCTGACTCCTTGGTCCTGGTGACGCTCACGGTGCGGGTCAGTTAGGTGTCGAGCAGGCACTGGCGCCCACCCGCCGGGATAAAGATAGGCTGCGGTAAGCATCAGCGGAAATTAATGTGGGCAGCGCCATATCTGATGCTCCGGTGGGTGCGCCGCAGCGCCCGTCACTGAAAGCGTGCACCCGCGGACGGGTCGGCCAGCCACGCCAGGGCGGCGTCGATCCGCCCCGGGGTGGAGGCGACCAGCGGGGTCGGCAGCGCGTCCGGCGCGAACCAGCCCACCGCCGTCGACTCCTCGTCGGCCACATGCGCCCCGGCCACCGCGGCGGCATCCGCCCGGGCGACGAAGGTGACGTCCATGAACACGCAGCGGTCGCCGTTGGCAAACACATGCGGCTCCCCGGTGGCCACCCCGGCCACCCCGACGATATCGGGGTCGACGCCGGTCTCCTCCAGGCACTCGCGCCGGGCCGCGGCCGCGGGCTGCTCGCCGGGCTCGGGGATGCCGGAGACCACCGCCCAGGCGCCGTTGTCGGAGCGCCGCCCCAGCAGCAGCCGCCCATCCGGGGCCACCACCACCACGCTGACGCCGGGCAGCCACAGCTGCTCGTGCCCGATCTTCTTGCGCAGCTCGATAATGAACTCAGGTGTGGCCACCGCGCGTCACCTCGGCCGGGCGGCGGCGACGTTGCTGGCGCGGCGGGCGTCGGCGTCGTCGATCGGCAGCGGATCCCAGGTGCCACCGCGCAGTTCCACCGCGTGCTGCAGCAGCCAGTCGGCCACCGCGGGGTTCTTCGGCAGGAGCGGACCGTGCAGGTAGGTTCCGATCACGTGCTTGAACCGGGCGCCCTCCGCGCCGTCCTTGCCGTTGTTGCCGGCGCCGGAGCGTACCGTGCCCAGGGGTTCGGCGCGGGGGCCGAGCGTGGTCAGCCCGGAGTGGTTCTCATAGCCGACCACCCGGCCGAATTCGGGGGAGTCCAGCACGATGTTGCCGATCAGCCGCCCCGGCCCGGCCACCGTCTGCGCATCCAGCAGCCCGATCCCGGGGATTTCGGAGCCCTCACCGGTGACGAAGCGATGCCCGAACAGCTGGTACAGGCCGCAGATGACCAGCATGGGTACGCCGTCGTCCGCCCACTGACGCAGGCGCGGGCCGATCTGGACCAGGTCCTCCTTGATGCGCTCCTGCCCGGAGTCCTGGCCGCCGCCGCCCAGCACCAGGTCCACCTCCTGCGGCAGCTCGTCACCGGGGTTGTATGCGAAGCGCTCGACGTCGTAGCCGTGCCACTGACCGCGGCGGGCCAGGGTGAGCAGGTTCCCCCAGTCCCCGTAGATGTTCATATCCCGCGGGTACAGCTGCAGCACGCGGATGCGGCCGCGGGCGGGGCCGTTGCCGGCATGGGGGTAGGTGGTGGGGGCGGTGCTCACTTCATGACCTCCTCGACTTCGGTCAGCTGCCCGAGGCGGGCGCGCAGCGCCAGCATGGCGGTGTAGCTGGTGTAGACGCGCATGGGGCGGTCCTCCGCGGCGGCCCGCTCACGCAGGGCATCCAGGGCGGCCGCCAGATCCGGTTCGACGACGCCTACGGGTACCTCGTCGTAGCGCAGCCGCAGCGCCATGTCCCATGCGCGCACCCCGGTGACGACGGCGACCCCGGCCCGCTTGAGGGAGGTGAAGTCCACGTCCCACAGCCAGGACATGTCACGGCCGTCGGCGTACTCATCGTTGATGGCGATCATGATCAGCTCGTCGGCGGACGTGGGGGAGGACGGGCTGCCGGGGCCGGCGTCCACGGTATCCGTCCGACTGGTGGCGTCGGCCTGGGCGGTGGGTGCGGAGAGCAGGCTCATGCGGAAGCCGGCCGGGTTCTTCACCAGGGACAGCTGCACCGGGCGACCGTCCAGGGTGATGACCTCGCCCCGGCCGAAGGCGGGGCGGATCTCGGACAGGGTCGTCAGCAGGCGGGGCAGGTCGGCCCGGTCGCCGAGCACCTCGAGCACCAGGGCGAGGGCGGCGCAGGCGTTGAGGACGTTGTGGATGCCCGGGATGGCGAAGGAGCCCCGGTGCTCGGCGCCGTCAACCTCAATGGTGGCCTCGTTGCCGGCCAGCGCCATCAGGCGCACGCGCGGGGCCGGGCAGGGGGAGCCGGGGGCGTCCTGGTCGGCAGCGGGCTCGGCTGCGTCGTCGGCGAGCGTCCCGGGCGCGGAGGCGGACTCGGGCACGCCGCCGTCGTCGGGTTCGCCGTCGGCGGGGGCGGCAGCCTGCTCGGTGCGCAGGTCGTCGTCGGACAGGAACACCGAGCGCAGGGCGGGGCCGACCCCGAAGGCGGCGGTGCGGGCGGACACGCCCTCCAGGAAGCGCTCGCCGTTCAGGCGCGGGTCGTCGGCGTTGACCACCACCACGTCGCGCGTGGCCAGGGCGGCCTTGCGCAGCAGGGAGGCCGTGTAGTCGATCTCGCCGAAGCGGTCCAGCTGGTCGCGCATGACGTTGAGCACGAGGGCGGCCCGCGGCTTAACGGCGCGGACGAAGTGGACGGCGTGCGCCTCGTCGAGCTCCAGGACGGCGACGTCGGCGTCCAGGTGGCCGGCGGCGTCGACCTCGGTGAGCAGGGCCGCCAGCACGCCGCGCACGAAGTTGGAGCCGGTGCGGTTGGTGAAGACCTTCAGGCCCTGGTCGCGCAGCAGCTGCACCACCATCTTGGTGGTGGTGGTCTTGCCGTTCGTGCCGGAGACCAGCACCACCCCGTGTGGCAGCCGGTCCAGGGTGCGGGCGAGGAAGCCGGGGTCGGTGCGCTCCATGACCAGGCCGGGGAAGGCGGTGCCGCCGGAGCCGCCTCCGCGTAGACGGGCCAGGGTGCGGGCCGTACGGCCCAGTGCGACGGTGAGTCGTGAACGCATGGGGCTCCTGCCTGTGGTCGACGGCGGATCGCCCCAGTCTAGATGAGTGCCTCTGCCTTGGCGGTATGGGGTGGTGGTGGGCGCGTATGGGATTGCGGCTTCGCAGTCCACGACCTTGGGGTGTAGTCCACGACCTTGGGGTACATTGCACGACCGTCCTGGGGTCGTGGAGTGTACCCGGGGGTCGTGAAACGCGGAGGCGTTACTTGTGCCGGTCTCGGTGCGTTACTTGTGCCGGTCTCGGCGAGGGGCGGTGGTGGTGGGCGGGACGACGACGCGTAGGGCACCGGGCTCGACCTCGGCCACCAGTCTCCGGGTGCGGCCCACGGGGTCGCCGTCGAGCTCGAAGGGAACCGGCTCGGGCGTGGTCAGGGTCAGGCGGCGGGCCTGGTGGTGGCTGACGCCGTCCACGTCCTGGCCGATCAGCAGGCCCGCGCCGACCTTGGCCCAGTCGGTGATCCGGTTGGGGCCGGTGAGCAGCAGGTCTACGCGGCCGTCGTCGGGGACGGCCTGCGGGAAGATCGTCATGCCGCCGGTGATCGTGCCGACGTTGCCCAGCAGCGCCATGACCACCCGGTGCTCGGCAGGCGTGCCGGGGGCGTCCGCGTGCCCGGGGGCGTCGTCGAGCGCCACGTCGACGGCGAAGGGGTGCGGTACGGCGTTCTGCACGGCGGCCACCACGTAGGCGCCGGAGCGGATCACCCTCTTCAGGTCGTCGCTGGTGTCCGCCATGATGCGGGCGTCCAGGCCGAGGCCGGCCATGACCACGAAGCGCTCGGTGCCGCCGTCCCAGGTGCAGCGCACGACGTCTATGGCGCGAGCGGTGCCGGACAGGGCCAGGCGCAGTGCGGCGTCGGTGTCGAGCGGTACCTGCAGGTTGCGGGCCAGCAGGTTGCCGGTGCCGGTGGGCAGCAGCGCCATGGGGACCCCGCTGCCCGCGAGTTCGCTGGATACGGCGCGCACGGTGCCGTCTCCGCCCGCGGCCAGCACCAGGTCGACGCCGGCGGCCAGGGCGCGGCGGGTCTGCTCGTGGCCGGCGTCGTCGGGGGCGGTCTCCAGCCAGAGGGTGGGCTGCCAGCCGGCGGCCAGCACCTCGGACTCCACGCGCCGACGCAGTAGGGACAGGTCATCGAACTTGGTGGGGTTGTAGACGATGGCGGCGCGCTTGTCCACGGTGGCGGACGGCAGGCCGATATGCGCCCATGACGCCAGGATCTCCTCGGTACCGCCCACGCTCAGGGCGAGGTTGGCGACGGTGGCGCCAAGCAGCACCCCGCCGACCAGGTCGGATATGGATTGCAGGCCCATGGCCCACTGGCTTGCGCAGGTGACGGCGACGGCGAGAATCCCCGCCACCCGCCACAGGCGGATTTGTGAGGTGGGGCGCCGTCGGGCCCGGGTGAGGGTGACCAGGACCCAGGCGGCTACGGTCATGGCGACGGCGTGCCCGGCCGGGTAGGCGAAGCCGCGGTAGGACAGGGAGTCGGCGAAGGCGGAGGAGGGGCGGGCGTGGTCGATCCAGGTGGCGATGCCGACTTGCAGCGGCAGGCCGAGCAGGGAGGTGACTAGGGCGGTGGCCAGGCGCCGCATGCGCTGCTGGTAGGCGACGACGGCGGCCACGGCGATGGCCGTGTAGATCAGCAGCGGGTGGGTGAGCAGGGAGACCGCCTCGAGCACCTGCCCCCGGCCCGAGCGCGGCGGCAGCACGGGCACCGTCAGGGCGGCGTCGAGGCGGTCGGTGTAACCGGCGCGAACCAGAACCGTCCAGGCGACGAAGACCAGCGCCCCCAGGATCCAGGCGCCGTAACCGAGTTCCCAACGGCGGCGTAGGCGGCGGGTGACGCCTGAGAGCCGGTCAATCAAGGTGCCGGGAGGGGCGGACAAGGGGCTCCTAAGGGTGCGGTGGCTCGTGGGCGGTGCTGCGACGGCGGCGGTGTGGCGGTTTACCGTGGGGCTGTCGCTGCGTGGCCATCCGTGTGCCGGCGGCCGCGCGGCGTCCGCTGCCGTCATAGCGCCGCCAAGCTACCAGCGCCGCCTGCGGCCGCGCTGTGAGTGTCCACTCCTGCCGGGGAACAGAGGCGCCCGGTGACGCCCCGGCTGCTGAGCCGAGGGCGCCACCGGGCGCAGTGTCTGCCGTCCGCGGCGGGGCGGCAGCCGTGGATGATGCCCTACTTCACCTTCTTGATGAAGATGGCCAGCACGCCGCCGACGATCGCGCAGATGCCGGCGAAGTAGCACAGGGCCGGGTAGTTCATCTTCTCTGCCGAGCCAATGCCCAGGAAGAGAGGCGCCATGTACGGGGCGAGCGACTGCGGCAGGGCGTTGGCGATGTTGAACACGCCCAGGTCCTTGCCGGCGTTGTCCGGGTTGGGCAGGACGTCCACCACCAGGGCGAGGTCAACGGAGATGTAGACGCCGTAGGCCAGGCCCATGACGGCCTCCACCATGTAGAAGCCGGACACCGTGGTGGTGTGTGCCAGCATCACCGTGCCAAGGCCGAACAGTGCGGAGGCGGCGAAGACGAAGGCCTTGCGGCGGTGGAGCCGGTCGGAGAGTTGCCCGCCGACGAAGCTCGCCGCCATGAGCGCGATCGTATAGATCAAAACCGAGGTGGCGACTACATCAGTGGCGCGCTCCTCCGTGAGGTTAACGCGGTGTACCAAGAAGAACAGGCGGTAGGTGGTGAAAGAGAAGGAGCACAGGGTGATGAGGAAGCGGCCAGCCCAGGCAAGACCGTAGTCGGGGTACGCAATGGGATTCACCCAGAAGGTCTTGATTAGACCGATCAGATCGAGCCGGGGTGGCTTGATGGTCAGCTGCTTGTCCGGCAGCACGAAGGCGAACCAGGTCATGAACAGGATGGCCGGGATCGCCGGAGCGATGAACAGTACTTCCAGCTGCTCTCGAAGTGCCCCCGACAGATAGGTGGCGATCAAGATGGCCAGGTTCTGAGCGATCGAGATCATGGAGCTGATACGGGCGCGCTGGAACTCAGGCACCTGGTCGGACAGCACGGCGACGAAGGGCGCCAGGGCGGCGTTGGCGCCGATCTGGGCGATGAGCCAGCCGACGGCGACCGCCGGTACGGTGTTGGTCAGGCCCATGATCACCAGACCAACCGTCATACCGAGGATGCCGATCACCAGCCAGGGGCGGCGCCTGCCCCAGCGCCACATGGTGCGGTCGGAGATCTGGCCGAAGATGACGTTGGCGAAGACTGCGCCCAGTGCCCCCAGCCCGGCGATATGCGAGACTGCAGCCGTCTGGGCGGCGTTGTCGTCGGGGAACATGGCCATGGATTTTGTCTGGATGGACAAGATCGCCGGCCCCATGAGGGCGATGAAGAAGAAGAGCTGGGCGGCCAGGTAGGAGACGATGAAGAACGGCCCCACTTGCTTGGTCGGCGGCGCGAAGAAGGCGTCGATCTCCTCCTGGGTGGCGCGCCTGCCGGAGGGCGCGGCTGCGGTTGATGGATTCGTCATAGGGATCTCCTCGTCGAGATGGTAGGGGAAGTGATCTGCGCTATATTGGGCAGCTTAACTCCGCCGGTCCGCCGACGTCACGCAATCGTTTGTCAGACTTTTGTACCGCGATGTCGCCGGGAGCTTCCCGGTTGCGTCGGTCGAATCGGTCCGGCTGTGACTGGTCGCTATCAACGCTCGCCCTCCTGGCTGGGGAGGAGTGACAACGGCGTCGCGAATCACCGCTCGGCGGGCACCGGCAGCTCCAGGTCGAAGGCGAGCACCATCGCGCGGGCGAGCATGTGCTCCTGTTCCTCGGTGAGGTATCCGACGACGCGGCCGAGCGACGCCGTCGGAATGGTCAGTGCGTTGTCCAGTGAGATGGCGCCGGGGTGGTCGAGCCCCTGAACGGGACCCACGGGCACCTCGCTGGACAGGCCTTTGATCATGGAGGTGATCGGCGCGACCGTTACCTTGGTCATGGCCGTGAGTGCCGCCACCCGCGGCCGACCTGCCCGACGCCGGTCGTGACCTCTGACTGCCGCAACTGTCCGAGAACGGCACGCCTTCGGACAGTCATAACCGGCTCTTCGCGTCTATGGGTGCGGCTGGTCCGGGTGGGTGCTGTCAGCTGGGGTGCAGGGGCCGGGCCTTGTCATTGATGCCTGGGTCAGTAGCGTTTGAGGCGCGGCGCAGGGGCCGGCGGGAGACGCATCGCCAACGCCGGTCTCCTTTGGGCGCGTCTGCTACGGCACTTCGCCGCCGGGTACGGGCAAGTCGGGGTGCCGGGTGCGTCTCCTGGGACAGGGCCATGACGCCGGGCGTGTGTCGCTTGAGCTGCGGGGAGTGTTCTCCGGGTGGGGTTTGGTGCGCAGGCCAGCGCGGGGCCTGACGGTTCGTACCTTTGCTCCGATGATTCGTACTTTCTTGCGACGGTTCGGGCACTTAGAGGTACGTACCGTCGCAGGAAAGTACGAATCGTTGACCGGGAGGTACGTACCGTCGTGTGAAGGTACGAATCGTCAGCCGGATGGTGCGGCCGGTTGGAACAACGATGCGGATGGTGCCCTCGCGGCGATGGTCGAAGGCGTCGGGACTGGTGTACGCGTGCCCGGGGACCGTGTGGCCCAGGTTGCGCGTCTGGTCGGGAGGGGCGTGCCCGTCCAGAAGGCCCCGCACTGTCACAAATGGAGACAAACGTGCCCGCCGCCCTCCAATCCGGCTCAGCAGCCGTTGGAATCATGCGGCTGCGAGTGCGGGACGAGCCGACGCATTCGGCCTTTGTCATCGTTTCGGACAGCGTTCGCCAATGCGCCAGCTGCCCGTCCGAGGCGTCGAGCAGTTTCTACCGACCTGGGCACGTAACGTCTACCGACCTGGGCACGTAACGTCTACCGACCTCGGCGAAAGGGGGCGGGCGCTGGGGCGCCTCCGAGCCGCGTCTGGGCGGCCTCCGAGCTGCGTTCGGGTGGAAGTCGGGCGGCATATGGGCCGCATTCAGGTGCCTGGAGTAACCCGAGTCACGGAGGGCGGGTCTGGAATAGAACCGCCCCCCACAAGGTTGAGTGCATCAGACTCAAGGCTGGGGCGCGTGGAGTTGACAAGACCACGCTCAACCGCAATCCTGAGTGCATACCACTCAACTTCAACACTACAAGACACCAAGGAGCACCCATGGCACGTGCCGTCGGTATCGACCTCGGAACCACCAACTCCGCCATCGCCGTCCTCGAGGGCGGGGAGCCCACCATCATCCCGAACGCGGAGGGCGGGCGCACTACGCCGTCCGTGGTCGCCTTCTCCAAGTCCGGCGAGGTGCTGGTCGGCGAGGTCGCCAAGCGCCAGGCGGTCACCAACGTCGAGCGCACCATCTCCTCCGTCAAGCGCCACATGGGCACCGACTGGACCGTCGACATCGACGGCAAGAAGTACACCGCGCAGGAGATCAGCGCCCGCATCCTGGCCAAGCTGAAGGCCGACGCCGAGGCCTACCTGGGTGAGAGCGTCACCAACGCAGTCATCACCGTCCCCGCCTACTTCAACGACGCCGAGCGCCAGGCCACCAAGGAGGCCGGCACCATCGCGGGCCTGACTGTGGACCGCATCGTCAACGAGCCCACTGCGGCGGCTCTCGCCTACGGCCTGGACAAGGGCAAGGAGGACGAGCTGATCCTGGTCTTCGACCTGGGCGGCGGCACCTTCGACGTCTCCCTGCTGGAGGTCGGCAAGGACGAGGACGGCTTCTCCACCATCCAGGTGCGTGCCACCAACGGCGACAACCGCCTGGGCGGCGACGACTGGGACGCCCGCATCGTCAACTGGCTGGTGAAGCAGGTCAAGGACAAGTCCGGTGTGGACCTGTCCAAGGACAAGATCGCCATGCAGCGCCTGCGCGACGCCTCCGAGCAGGCGAAGAAGGAGCTCTCCAGCGCGATGAGCACCGACATCAACCTGCAGTACCTGTCCATGAGCGAGGCCGGCCCCATCCACCTCGACGAGCGCCTGACCCGCGCGCAGTTCGAGGAGATGACCGCGGACCTGATCGAGCGCACCAAGGTGCCCTTCCACAACGTCATCAAGGACGCGGGCGTCTCCCTGTCGGAGATCGACCACGTGGTCCTGGTCGGCGGCTCCACCCGCATGCCCGCCGTCACCGACGTCGTGCGCGAGCTGACCGGCGGCAAGGAGCCCAACAAGGGCGTCAACCCCGATGAGGTAGTCGCCGTCGGCGCCTCCCTGCAGGCCGGCGTGATCCAGGGCGACCGCAAGGACGTGCTGCTGATTGACGTCACCCCCCTCAGCCTCGGCATCGAGACCAAGGGCGGCGTGATGACCAAGCTGATCGAGCGCAACACGGCCATCCCGACCCAGCGCTCCGAGGTCTTCTCCACCGCAGAGGACAACCAGCCCTCGGTGCTCATCCAGGTCTACCAGGGCGAGCGCGAGTTCGCCCGCGACAACAAGCCCCTGGGCACCTTCGAGCTGACCGGTATCGCCCCGGCCCCCCGCGGCATCCCGCAGATCGAGGTCTCCTTCGACATCGACGCCAACGGCATTGTGCACGTGTCCGCCAAGGACCGCGGCACCGGCAAGGAGCAGTCGATGACCATCTCCGGCGGCTCCGCCCTGCCCAAGGAGGACATTGACCGCATGGTCAAGGAGGCCGAGGCCCACGCCGAGGAGGACAAGAAGCGCCGCGAGGAGGCCGAGACCCGCAACACGGCGGAGCAGCAGGCCTACTCCATCGACAAGCTCCTGAAGGAGAACAAGGACAAGCTGCCGCAGGACGTCAGCTCCGAGGTGACCGCCGCCGTCGACGAGCTGAAGAAGGCCCTGGAGGGCACCGACATCGAGCCGGTCAAGGCCGCCCAGGAGAAGCTGAACGAGGTCTCCCAGAAGATCGGCCAGGCCCTGTACGCCTCCGAGCAGGCCGCCCAGGCCGCCGGCGCCGACTCCTCCGCCCAGGCGCAGTCCTCCACCGAGGACGACGACGTGGTGGACGCCGAGATCGTCGACGACGAGGACGCCAAGTGAGCACCGAGCCGGACAAGCGCCCCGACGACGACGGCCCCGCCTCCTCAGCATCCGGTCCGGGCCGGGAGGCCGGTCCGGGCGGTGCCGCCGGGGGTGTCAGTGGAATTGACCCCGCGCTGGCCGACGCGGTCGAGTCCGCCTTCGACGGCGTCGACCTGGGTGACTCGGCCCAGGACGGTGCTGCCCCGGCGGGGGACGGGGGCGGCGCGGGTCAGGCCGGAGCCGACGGGCAGGCCTCTGAGCTGGAGCAGGCCCGCTCCCAGGCTGCCCAGGCGGCCGACGAGCTGGCCCGCGCCCGCGCCGACCTGTACAACCTGCAGCAGGAGTACCAGGGCTTCGTGCGCCGCTCGCGCGAGAGCGCAGCCGGGCACCGTGAGGCGGGGCAGGCGAGCGTCGTCGAGACCCTGATCCCGGTCCTGGACGAGATCGAGCTGGCCCGCCAGCACGGCGACCTGACCGGCACCTTCGGCACCATCGCCGGCAAGCTGGAGCAGATCCTGGCCGATAAGTTCGGACTGGAGCGCTTCGGCGAGGTCGGGGAGGTCTTCGACCCCAAGCTGCACGAGGCCCTCATGGCCACCGAGTCCGCCGAGGTCAGCGAGCCGAGCATCGCACTGGTGCTCCAGCCCGGATACAAGCTCGGTGAGCGCGTGGTGCGGGCGGCCCGTGTGCAGGTCGCCAACCCGGCCTGAGGCGGCGCCCATAACGGATAACAGGAGAAGCAGGAACAGAAAGGAGGCGGTGAGCCATGGCCAGTCAGGACTGGATGACCAAGGACTTCTATGCGGTCCTCGGCGTCGCCAAGGACGCCGACTCCGCCGCCATTAAGAAGGCCTACCGCGCGCTCGCCAAGAAGTACCACCCGGACCGCAACCCCGGGGATGCCGCCGCGGCGGAGAAGTTCAAGGAGATCGGCGAGGCCTATGCCGTGCTGTCGGACCCCAAGGAGCGCCAGCAGTACGACGCCATCCGCTCCATGGCGGGCGGCGGCGCCCGCTTCACTTCCGGGGCCGGCGGCGCCGGCGCGGGCTTCGAGGACATCTTCTCCTCGATGTTCGGCGGTGGCGGTCCGAACGTGCGCTACTCCACCTCCGGGGGCGCCTCCCAGGAGGACCTGGAGGACCTGCTGCGCATGTTCGGAGGCGCTGCCGGCGGCGCGGGCGCGGGCGGGCGCCGCGCGCGTGGCCCCTTCGGCTTCGGCGGGTTTTCCTCCCAGCCGCAGCCGGTCAAGGGGCCGGACGTGCTCACCAACGCCACGCTCTCCCTGCGCGACGCCGTCTCCGGCACGCTGGCCGAGCTGACCGCCGACGGGCGCACCATTACCGTGCGCATCCCCGCCGGCGTGCACGACGGCCAGAAGATCCGCCTGCGCGGCAAGGGGCGGCCGGGTACGAACGGCGGGGAGAACGGCGACATGGTGGTGACCATCTCGGTGGCCAAGCACCCGGTGTACTCCATCGACCCGGTCAACCCCGCTAACCTGCGCATGGACCTGCCCGTCACCCTCAAGGAGGCGGCCCTCGGCGCGACCGTTGAGGTGCCCCTCCTGGACGGCAAGACCAGCCGCGTTCGCATCAAGCCGGGCACCTCCTCCGGCACCGTGCTGCGCCTGCGCGGCAAGGGTGTCGCCACCTCCAAGAAGACCGGTGACCTGCTGGTCACGGTGCAGGTGGCCGTGCCCAAGAAGCTGTCCAAGGAGGCCAAGGCCGCCCTGGAGGCCTTCGACGCGGCCATGGAGGCGGATCCGCGCGCTAACCTCGCCGGGGAGGCGGCGCGGTGAGTGCGCGCCGCCTGACGGGACAGGGCGTCGACTTCCTCGCCGAGGATGCCGACGAGCGGGCCGTCTACGTCATCTCCGTGGCCGCGGAGCTGGCAGGCATGCACCCCCAGACCCTCAGGCAGTACGACCGCCTGGGCCTGGTCACCCCCGCCCGCGCCTCCGGGCGGGGGCGGCGCTACTCGCACCGTGACGTTCAGCGGCTGCGGCGCGTGCAGGCGCTGAGCCAGGAGGGCATCAATCTGGAGGGCATCCGACGGATCCTCGATTTGGAGCGGCGCGTGGAGCGGCTGGAGGAGGAGAACCGCTCCCTGCGCGCCCGCCAGGCCGCCGTCGAGCGGGTCTTCGCTGCGGCCGCCGACGGCGAGGTGCAGGTTGTCCCGGTCCCGCCGGGGCGCCGCGCCCGCAGCCGCCCGGATGCGCGGGCATCCGCGCCCGCGTCGGCTGCGGGGGCCTCCTCCGCGCGTCCGGGTACGGCGATTGTGGTGCGTCGCTCCTGGTGATCCGTGCGCCATCAGGCCGCCCGAAGGAGACGGTTATCGCAGGTGAGACGCCCCTCAACTCGTGATCCTGGCGGTTGCGGGCGGTAGGCTGACATTGCTACTGCATCAGAAAGTGAAGGATTACGCGTTATGACCCAGCCCCCCAACCCAGGACAGCCTTACATCCCGCCGTCGGCAGGCTCCGCCCCGGGCAGCTACAATCCGCAGCAGTATCCCCAGCAGGCGCAGCAGCCGGCTCAGTACCAGCCGGCGCAGGCCGCGCAGCCCGGCCAGTTCCAGCAGGCTCCCTACAATGGCGCTCCCTACGCGCAGGCCCCGACGGCGTCCTCGGAGTCCTTCATGAGCAACCTGTTCGACGGTGCTCGCGACTTCGCCTCCAAGTACGGCAAGACCATCTTCACCGTCGGATTCGTCCTGTATGTGGTGGCGTGGGTCTTCGGCGCATTCGACGACACCTACTACCACTCCAACTACGACGGCAGCACCTACTTCAACTTCGGTGACTTCCTGCTGAAACTCCTCGTCGACATCCCGCGGGTCGCGGTGAACATCATCATTCTGCGCCTGTTCATTGAGATCGCGGCGAAGATCGGTGGCTCCAAGGCCGACTCCGCGGACGCCTGACGGCGTAGCCGCACCAGGGAGCAGCGGTGGCGGCATACGAGACCGAGGACGGCGAACCCCGCTACGGCAAGCGCCTGAGCCCGGAGGAGCTCGCCGCCTACCTGCGTGAGCAAGGCATTGAGCCCCCGGCCGACGCGGAACCGGTGCGGCCAGCGGGCACGAGTGCGGCAGGCTCGCCGGGCGCTGTGAACAGCACTTGGCAGCGCTCCCACGGCGCGCCCGGCGGCGTTCAGCATGCGGCCCGCTCATCCGGGACCGAGGGCGGGCCGGAGCGCCCGCGCCCGCACCGGTGGCGCGCCTTCGGCGTCGGCCTGGTGCTGATGCTGGTGGTGGCTCCGCTGCTACTGGCTGTCGGTGTTATGGCGGTCGTGGACGGTTCCCTCAGCCGGGGAGCGCCCCTGGGTGAGGATGGGCGGGTCTATCTGTCGGCCGGCACGACGGCGGGCCTGTACGGCACTTCTGCGACCGCTACTTCCGGTTGCAGCGTCAGCGATCCCGATGGTGCCGCGGTGGGGCTGGACACCCCCGAGCCAGGGGTGCCCTATGCCACCTTCAAGGCCGACGCTGGCGGCGTGTACCGCGTCTCCTGCCCCGCGGGCACTACGGGACTGGTGGTCGGTCCGACCATGAACCTTGATCGTGTCCCGGTCTCCGCCCTGCTGGTCCTAGGTGCCGGCGCTGCGGGTGTGGCGGGACTGGTGGTGACCGTGGTTGGCGCTGTCAGTGCCCGCCGCTGAGACGTTCACGCCGTCCTCCTGACTAGTGAGCGTCTTGTGGGTGCTCATGCGGGGCGGGGGCCTGGCCGCCTGGTGGCCGCTGGTGCCTGCTTCCGTACGCGACGGCCCGACGTGTCCGCGAGCGGCCAGACCGCTCCAGTGTTGTCGGCAGTCGCAGGAGGAACATTGGAATCATGCGGTTTCAGACCGGACCTCGGGGTTGCCGACGGCCTTTGGTCGAACTCGTACGCCCTACCTCAGCGGGCGCCTGGGCGCACCCCGATGTCGGCAGCGCGGTCGCATTCGACCCGTCCTACCCCCTGCGGGCGCCTGGGCGCACACCACCGCCCCATCACGCCCACATGCAGGAAGGGTCCGGTATACCCGTGCCCGGAAGCGGGGTCATCTGCTGCGCCGCCTCACCGTCTGCAACGCCACTTCGGGGTTAACAACGCCTGTTAACGGCCTGCTGAAGGGCTCTGAGGTATACAGCAGGCCGTTAAGTAGCGTTGTTAACGTCTAACCGACGTAGCAAGCGCCCCCGCGCGCGCTCGACTCCGCACACTCGACTCCGCACACTCGACCCCGCACGCAAGCACGCGGGTGAGCCAGCTCATGCTCACGCACGCTAGCGAGCCCGCTCACGCTCGCGGCTGGCTCCCACTGGACTCCTGCGGGCCGCGGGGTGAGCTTCAGGAGCTGGTTGACCTGCTGCGTGTCAGCGCACGCCAGGCGAACTCGTGCTCCAGGGCGTACATGTATGCCCGCTGGGCGCTGGTAGACGCACGGCCGTGCCCGCCCTCGCTGTTCTCGAAAAAGGTGACGTCCTGCCCCAGCTCCAGCATGCGGTACGCCATGGTGCGCGCATGCGCGGGGTGTACCCGGTCATCCCGGGTGGAGGTCACCAGCAGCACCGGCGGGTAGGTGCGCCCCGGCTGAAGCAGGTGGAACGGTGAGAACTCGCGGATGAACTCCCACTGCGCCGGGTCGTCCGGATTCCCGTACTCCGCCTCCCAGGAGGCTCCCGCCAGCAGCCGGTGGTAGCGACGCATGTCCAGCAGGGGCACCTCGCACACCACCGCACCCACTAGCTGCGGGTAGCGGGTGAGCATGACCCCCACTAGCAGCCCGCCATTGGAACCGCCGTGCACCGCCAGCTGCTCCGGCGTGGTAACGCCCCGCTCCACCAGAGCCTGTGCCACGGCCGCGAAGTCCTCGTAGACCCGGTGCCGGTTCTGCCTCAGTCCCGCCCGGTGCCAGGCCGGCCCATACTCGCCGCCGCCGCGGATGTTCGCCACCACGTAGGTGCCGCCGCGCTCCAGCCAGGCCCGGCCGGTCACCGGCAGGTAGCTGATGCCGAGCGAGACCTCAAAGCCGCCGTAGCCGTACAGGAGCGTCGGGGAGGGCAGCGGCTGACCGGCGTCGTCGAGCCGGGGCCGACCGATCTGGAAGTACGGCACGCGGGTGCCGTCTTCCGAGACCGCCACGTGCTGGCTGACGAGGACGCCGCCGGCGTCGAAGCGCTCGGGTGCGGACCGCAGCACCTCGACGCCGCCCAGTTCGCCGTCCGTGCCCAGTTCCCCGACCGCAAGCGTGGTGGGACGGGTGAAGGAAGAACTGCTCAGCCACAGCCGGTCCCCCTCCAGGGGGTCGACGGCGCTCGCGGACACCTGCAGCAGTGCCCGCCCCGGCCGCAGCAGCGTCGGGTCCGCCGAAGTAGCTGCCGCGTCCGGGCGGGGCTCACGCCCATCCGCGCGGGCGGGTGAGCCCGTGGGTGAGGACGCGGCTGACCCCAGGCTGCCCGGTGCGGCGCGCACAGCGCCATCGGCGAGTGCCCCCAGGCCGGGGCGGCGCCGTGACCAGGGGCCGGCCCCGTCTGGTCTTGCCGGAGTGAGCACCTCCAGTGCGGTAACACAATCGTCCAGGAGCTCAAGTACCAAGTGGTGAGCGGTGATGGTGAAGCCCGACAGCGAGGTCGCCGGGGTCGGGGTGAACAGCACCGTCAGTTCCCGGGAGCCGTCCAGGAAGGCGTCGATGGGGGCGGTCAGAAGCGAGCCGGCCGGATAGGTGCAGCCCGCTTCGGCCTGCCAGTCCTCCCGCAACTCGATCAGCAGCAGGTCCCAGGCCGGAGTCACCGCCGCCGAGGCGGGTACATCCACGTGCAAGGCACCCGGTGCCACCGCCGTGTCGACGGCGGTCAGCAGGCGCTCGGCGTCTGCGGCCGGGAAAACCGGGGCGCCGTCGGGTAGCAGCCACAGCTCCTCGGTGTAGAAGTCAGGATGAGTCAGCAGCCAGGTGCGTCCCCAGAAGTCTCGGTACGCCCAGGCGCCGTTGTCCGCCGCAGCCGCGGTGAGCAGCACCTCGCCCTCGCTGGGGTCCTGCCCGCGGCGCAGACGCCGAACCTGCCGGGGGTAGCCCGCGGGGGACACGGATCCCGCGCCGAAGTCCCCGGCCAGCAGCACCGCGTCGCCGGTCTCATCGGCCCAGGTCAGGAAGCCCTTGGACGCCTCTCGGTGGAAGCCTCCGCCGGCTACCGGGTCCACGGGCACGAAACTGCGTGTGTCCAGGTCGAACTCGCGGGTGACGTCGGCGTCGGAACCGCCGTCGGAAAGCGTCACCAGGGCGCGCCGCCCGGCTAGCGGACCGGTGCGCAGCACAGACGCCCCGTGCCACACCCAGGTGGTTCCCTCAGCCTCGCAGAGCGCATCGAGGTCCAGCAGCACGTCCCAGTCGGTGGAGCCCGCCGCTCCCGCAGCGGTAGCGCCGTCCCGGTAGGACGCCCAGGTGGTGCGCCGCCACAGCCCTCGCGGGTGGGCGGCGTCGGTCCAGAAGTTGTACAGCGCACCAGCCGCCTCACCTACCCGGGGAATCCGGTCGGGGGAGTCCAGGATCGTCTCAAGGTCGCAGCGCAGCTCGGAGAACCCCGGGGCGCCGTCGAAGGCAGCGCGGGTGGCAGCATTGCGCTGCGCCACCCATGCGAGCGCCCGCGCCCCCTCGATCTCGTCGAGCCAGTCGGGGACGGGCTCAAGGCTGGACGGAGGGGATGCGGGCGCGGTAGTCACCTGACCGACTCTACGGCCGACTGGTGCCTGAGGATGCCACTGCGTGCATCAGTCGTTGCCGATGGCCTTGTCGGCGGCGTCGCGAGCGGAGTCGATCTGGGAGTCGAACTTGCCCCCGGTGACCTTCTTGGCGGCATCCGCAGCCGTGTCGAGCACCTTGTCGGAGACCTCCTCGACCTTGTCTGAGCTGACGACGCCCTCGGCCTTCTTCTTCAGGTCATCGAGTGCCATAGTGAGTCCTTTCGTCGACCAACGGGAAGCCGGGCGGCATCCCTTCCGTGCAGTATTGCACGCGCGGTTTAGAGGGAGGCGAGTACGGCCTCGGAGACCTCCTGGGCCTGCTGCGCGGAATCGGAGACGACCACGGTCGTGATGTAGGCGTCATCGCCTTCAGAAACACTGACCGCCGAGAAGTTGTACTGCACGCCGTCATCAGAGGCGCTCATGGTGAACAGGGACGCGTCGGCGCCACTGCCGGAGGTGGTCTGCTCCAGCTCAGAAGTCTCAGCCGCGTTGAGCTCCGCCAGCGACTGCATCTTGTCCTCGGACGGCAGGGGGCCGTCATCGTCGATTCGGCTCAGCACCAGGTAGGGCGCGAAATCGCCCTCGGCGGCGGTGTCGATGCTCAAAAGTGGCCGGTCCTCCAGATCGGCGATCACCTCGTCCTCGGACATGTCCCTCGCCTTGGCGACGCGTGCCACCAGTTCTGTATCAGAGGCATTGGCGGAGGTAAGGGTCTCCCAGTCGGAGGGGACGGCCACCGAGATGCCGTACTCCGGCACCTCGACCAGCGTGAAGCCCTCCGGGACTGCTGCGCCGTCCGGGGCCTGCGCGGCGTCGGCGGAGGACTCGACGGTGACGGACTGACTGGACTCGGTGCTTGCCGGGTCGGCGGAGCCTGAGTCGGAGGAAGAGCAGGCGGCAAGCGACAGGCCCAGGGCGACGGCGGTCAGGCCGGTGGCGGCCAGGGGGACCAGACGGGGGAAGCGAGTGGAACGGGTCATGGGTGGGTCCTTTCCGGTTGGGTGGCTTGGGCGTCAAGCGTGTGGTGGACAGTGGTCGGCAACTACAAGAGCGGGAGTTGTGAGCCAGCGGGCTTGTGAGCGTCAGGAGCGCTACCGGCCGGATGACTGCGGAACAAGTGCCAGCGCAATCCGAGTCAGATGGACTCCAGGACGACGTCGGCCAGCTCCTGGGCGCGGTCGGTGGAAGTCGCCTTGATCAGGACAAAGGTGACTGAATCGGCTGGGCTGGAAGCGGTGGCGCCGCCCGCTGGGGAGGCGGCGGAGGTGGTGGCGCTTGCTATGGCGCCCGTCATGATGGCCATGAAGGCGATGTGGAAGTCCTGCCTGGACCCGCCGAGGACGCCGGAGGCCGTGTACAGGGCGGCGTCGGCTCCGGAGCCGGTGGTCCTCCGCACGTAGTCGCTGGAGTTGACCTGATCGCCTTCGGTGATCTCCGCGAGCTCCTCCTCGGGCGGCAGTCCGCCCTCGAGCTCGTATTGGGAGACCACCAGGTTCTCCGCGAAGCCGACGGCGTCCGCATCCACGCTGATCAGGTGGAAGGTCGCAGCCTGCTCACGCAGTGAGTCCACATCCTGCTTAAGTGCCTCCGCGACGGTGCGCACCAGGTCGTCGTCGTCCAGCCCGTCACTGGTCAAGGTGGTCCAGTCGGCTGGCACCGCCAGGGACAGGCCCAGGGTTGGAACCTCGGTGAGGGTGTAGCCCTCGGGCGTGACCGGCTGGGGGGACGACTCGGTGCCCGGGGAGCAGGCCGTAAGGAGCGCGGATGCAGATACCGTCGCGGAAACGGAGGCGGCCAGGACCAGGGCGGAGGTGAGGGCACTGCGGCGGGACGTGCGGGGCATGGGGCTCCAATCCAGGTGTGTCAGGGGTGACGGGCCTTCGGTGTCTCATCGCGTTGTTGGGGTGGGGTCGTGCAGACCCCACCCCAACGATAACGAACCTGGCACTGAAATGTCACGGATCAGATCGAGTCGAGGATGGCGTCGATCAGCTCCTGCGTGTGCTCGGCAGTACTGGCGGAGATGGTGATCACGGCCATGGAATCGCCGTGGTTGGCTGGCACGGCCACATAGGCGCCCTCGGTGCGGCTGGAGTCCTCGCCCGTGATGACGTAGGTCTGCACGGCGGCCTCCTGCCCGCTAGCGGTGCTGGGCGCGGTGTAGTTGACGGGGGTTGCCGTGAGGTCCGATGAGGTGATGTCGTGCTCGAGGCGGGTGTGCATGTCATCCTCGGTGGGGCGCGTGTACTGATCGTTGTAGATCACCACGCTGAGATTCGGGTTGTACCGGGTGTCACCGCTGGTATCCATGCTGAACAGGTCCATGCCCCTTAAGGAGTCGATCACCTGCTCCTCGTCCCAGCCGGTTACATTCGCGATTTCGGCGACGGCATCGGCTTGGGAGGTGTCGGACGCGTCGCCTGCCACGGTGCTCCAGTCCGCGGGAAGAGCTAGTGACAGGTCTGCGTCGGGAACCTCGGTGAGGGTGTAGCCGTCCGGAACGGTGATCTCCGCGGTCGGCTCCGAAGCTGAATCGGTGGCGGTATCCGTTAGTGGCTCGTCGGTCGAGTCGCCGCCGGACTCGGTGGTTACCTGCTGGTCGGGGGACTGGGCGGTGGTCTCTGGCTCGGACTGGCATGCGGATACGGCCAGTGCGGCTGCGGCTACCAGGCCGATGACGCCGAGTGTTTTACGTGGTGTGTGGGACATTTTGATCCTCTGCGTGTGTAGGTGTGAATGTGCTGAGAGGGATTAGATGGAGCCGATGACTGCGTCGCTCAGGTCCGTGACCCGCGTGGACGTGTGGGAGGCGACATTTATGACAACCGACTGGCCACTGTTGTCCAGGACGGCTATATATGCGCCGTGAATCGTCCTTCCCGGGTTGCTGTCCATAGTCATCGTGTAGGTGTACATGGAGGCGTCGTCTCCGCTCCCGGTTGTCACCTCGCTGAAGGTGCCGGGTTCGACGTTGACTCCCGGCTGCGTGCTGGTCACTGCGAGCGCAGCACTCAGGTCGGACTCACCCAGCAGGCTGGTGCCCGGGGTGGTTTGGACGCTGATGTTTTCGCCGGCCGTTGATGTGTTGTCGGCGTCAACGGCGAAAATGGATAACTGGTTGGACAGGGCCTGTACCGTCTCCGTGGTGTAGCCGAGGGCGGAGGCGATGGCCTCTGCCGACTCGGAGTCGGCCAGCTCCGCGCCGGTAGCTACGGTCCATGTGGAGGGAATGGCGATGGAGAGATCGGCGTCGGGAAACTCGGTGAGGGTGTAGCCGTCGGGGACGGTTGCCCCGCTGCGGGCCGAGTCGTCGGCTTCGGCGTCAGGGGCTTTGGCGGCATCGGTGGCGGCGTCGGTGTCGGTGCTGGCCGCAGCGGTGACTTGCTGCACAGGGCTCTGCGCCTCGGCTTCGGCGGAGCGGTCGGACGAGCAGGCGGACAGCGATACAGCCAGGGTCACAGTGGTCGCGGTGGCAGCGACTATGGTCGCGACGCGCGGTATACGTTTCATGGGTGCTCCAGGTTTCGGGAACATTCGAGTATTCGCGCCGCCAGGCTAGGCAGAGGACCAGGAAGCGGGAATGGGGAGGACTCCCCACTTCCGCTTGTGCGCGCTTGGGAATGCGGTGCCCTCTGGTTATGGGGGTGTTAAATGGCTTTTCGCATTTGCGGATGCGGCGATCGTGCTCGAGGGTCGTTCTCGGGCGGATGAGGTCGTACTCGCCGTGCTGGGGTCGTTCTCGGGCTGGCGAGGTCGTGTTCGACCGGGCGCAGGGGGTCGTTTTGGGGCCGATGAGGTCGTATTCGGGCGTGCGAGGTCGTAGTCGACTACCCGACGCTGGCCGAATACGACCTCATTCGCCCCACACCCTCCACATCGTGGAGGGTTTCGGGCCCACGAGGACGTTTTCGCCGCGCGGAGGTCG
>NZ_PIZC01000009.1:100855-117557 GCF_019325145.1 Actinomyces sp. 594 | reverse complement strand
CCCGGCGCTCTGGTCCATGAGAGCCGCTCACGGACCAGAGCGCCGGGACGCCGGACCCGGTAGGCGACGGCGTGGCGGTATGCGCCGGTGCCGAAAAACCGGGTCTCAGTGCTTGAGCTCGGCGTCAATCACCGTCATCTCATTGGGCACCACGCTCAGGTCCAGGCTGGAGATCAGCTCACCGGTGGAGATCTGTACCAGGTGCAACTTCTTGGCGGCGTGGTCGGTGACGTAGGCGAAGTCGCCGGCCGTCTTCACATTGGGGCCGGGCTCCTGCCAGTTCTCATTCTCCGTCCAGGGCGTGACCACATCCACCTGCTTGGTCACGGCGGCGGACGCCGGATCGAGGATGTTCAGCTTGCCGTCGTAGGTGAGCACCACGCCTTCCCCATCGGCGCCGCGGCCGAAGGAGCGGAACCAGTAGGCCGAGCCCAGCTCCACGGTCTTGGTGGTGGCATCGGTCGTGTCGATGATGCCGACCCGCGTGGGATGCTCGGGCTCCGCGCCGTCGACCGGCTCGACGGTCTTGTAGTCGGTGAGCACATAGGGGGAGTCGGGGGAGCCGAATTGGTTGCCGCTGCGCTGATACGCCTCCGGCACCGCCACCTTGTGGAACTGCCCATCGCGGAACACTACCGAGCCGTTGGTGCAGCCGAAGCTGGCCACGTCCTCGCCCTGGGCTGTGGCCTCGCCGTGGACGCCGGGGCAGTCGGTCGACTCGGCGCCGATGGAACCGTCGGCCCTGCGTTCGTGGACCGTGTGTCGCTCGTCCTCAGTCCCCTCGGTCACCAGGACGCTGCCACTGGCCAGGGGGACGGCGACGCCGTGGTGCGGGTCATTCGTCTTGAAGCTGGTCAGCTCCTCGGGGCTGAGCTGCCCGTCCTCCAGGGCGTTGGTCTCAAAGATGGTGACTGTGCCGGTGCCGTCGTCGAAGACGGCCGTCTTCCCGGCGTGGGTGACGACGTGCCCGGGCTTGTCGGCGGCAATGACGGCACCGGTGAGCCTTGGGGTGGTGGTGTAGTAGTGGTTGTGGTCTCCGTGGGGCTTGACGATCATTCCCAGGTCCAGGACCTCGAACCCCTCGGCGGAGGAGACGAGCACGTGGCGGCCGTCCCCGGCCGGGTTGAGGCGCAGGAAGCCCTCCTTCTCGATGTCCGCCACGACGGTGCCGTCGGAGGTGTCGACGATCTGGATGCCGCCGTCGTAGGTGATGGCGGCGCGCGGGTCCACGTCGGCGACCTCCACGGGTTTCTCCGACGACGCCGTGGTGGCCTGCGCCTGCGTGGTGTCGGGGGAGCCGGGGTCTCCCGCTGGGGATGACCCGCAGGCGGTCAAGGTCATGGTCAACGCCGCTGCGGCGGCCAGGATGAGATTTCTGGTATGGGGAATCGTTCTCATACGTTAAACGGTAATGATTATCGTTAAGTGCTGCAACCCGGTCACGGCCGCCTGAGGCGGTGGGGCGTCGGCCACAACGGTCGGAGGCGTCCGCGTGCTGCCGGGACAAGCCGGCGGAGCGTGTCCGCCAGTCGGCGTTGCCCGTGGGCGGCTCCTGGCGCGGGGTAGGCTGACCCGCGGCGCGCCCGCAGGCCGCGCCTGCCCTCCGGGGCACGCACTCACACAGGGAGCAGCAATGCCAGCCGTCGTCGTCGTCGGGACTCAATGGGGAGACGAAGGAAAGGGCAAGGCGACCGACCAGCTCGGTCAGGGCGTCGACTACGTCGTCAAGTTCAACGGCGGCAACAACGCCGGCCACACCGTTGTCATCGACGGTGAGTCCTTCGCCTTCCACCTACTGCCCGCGGGCGTGCTCACCCCCGGGGTCACCCCCGTCATCGGCAACGGTGTGGTGGTGGACCTGGAGGTGCTGTTCTCCGAGATCGAGGAGATCACCTCCCGCGGCAAGGACGCCTCCTCGCTGAAGATCTCCGCCAACGCCCACCTGATCCCCTCCTACAACCGGGTCATGGACCGCACCACCGAGCGCTTCCTCGGCGCCCGCCAGCTGGGCACCACCGGCCGCGGCATCGGCCCCACCTACGCGGACAAGATGAACCGCGTCGGCCTGCGCGTACAGGACCTGTTCGACGAGTCGATCCTGCGGCAGAAGGTCCACTCCGCCCTGGATCAGAAGAACAGCCTGCTGCTCAAGGTCTTCAACCGGCCCGCCATCGACCCCGACGCCGTGGCCGACGAGCTGCTGTCCTACGCCGACCGCGTGCGCCCCATGGTCGTGGACACCTCCCTGCTGCTCAACCGGGCCCTCGACGCCGGCAAGACCGTCCTGTTCGAGGCCGGCCAGGCCACTATGCTCGACATCGACCACGGCACCTACCCCTTCGTGACCTCCTCCAACCCGACCGCCGGCGGCGCCTGCACCGGCACCGGCGTGGGGCCCACCCGCATCGACGCCGTCGTCGGCGTGGTCAAGGCCTACACCACCCGCGTGGGCGAGGGGCCCTTCCCCACCGAGCTCACCGACGCCATGGGTGAGCGGCTGCGCGCCGAGGGCGGCGAGTACGGGGTCACTACCGGCCGCCCGCGCCGCTGCGGCTGGCACGACGCCGTCGTCACCCGCTACGCCGCCCGCGTCAACGGGCTCACCGACTTGGTCATGACCAAGCTCGACGTGCTCACCGGGCACGAGACCATCCCCGTGTGCGTCGCCTACGACGTCGACGGCGAGGTCACCTCCGAGATGCCGCTGACCCAGACCGACTTCCACCACGCCAAGCCGGTCTACGAGGAGCTGCCCGGCTGGAGCGAGGACATCACCGGCGTGCGCCGCTTCGGGGACCTGCCCGCAGCCGCCCGCGACTACGTGCTGCGCATCGAGGAGCTCGCCGGCTGCCGCGTCTCCGCCGTCGGGGTGGGTGCGGGCCGCGAGGCCACCATCACCCGCCACCGGCTACTCGGCTGAGGCGGGGGCGGCCGCGGCGTCAGGAACGGTGCCGGCGCAGCGCGGCCGCACCCACTGCCGCGCCGACCCCGGCGACCCCCGCGACAATCCACCACCCGTAGCGGTCCCAGGTGGAAACGCCTGTCCCCGCCGTGGCGTACCCCGATGCGCTCACGCCGTCGTACAGGACGTCGGCATCCTCCCAGGTGACGGTGGTGCCGGAGACGGTGCCGCCGCCGGCGTCGACGACGGCGCCCGGGAAGGTGATCGACAGGTGGGCATCCACAACCGTGTTCAGCGATTCCGCCGTGGGGGCGAGGCCCGAGTCCTCCGGTGCTGAGTCATCTGGGCCCGTGGTCGGGTTCGAGGCGGAGTCCGCGGTGGCGGGCGCTGCGGCTGTCGCGTCGTCGTTGGCCGCGCCGTCGGCGCCCTCGGCGCCCGAAGCGTCGGCGGCTACGTTGCCATAACCGGCCAGGTGTACGACGTACAGGTCGCCGTCGCGCGCCACCAGCAGGCCGGCGTCGGCACTGGAGCCGGAGGCGCCGACGTCCGGGATGGGCACGCCGGTGACGTGCACCTCGCAGCCCAGGCCGTCGGCGTCGTCGGCGGATCCGAGCGGGGATGCGGTCACGCCCACGCCGTCCGCGGTGCCGACGAGCGACTCGGCGGCGAGCTCCTGGCAGTCGGAGGCATCGGTGAAGACCGTGCCCGTGGTGTCGCGCATGACCAGATCGGCGTCGTAGGTGCCGGAGGCGTCCAGGCGCATGTCCATATGTGCGGTGCAGCCCGACAGCAACAGCACGGCTGCGGCCCCCGCCAGCGCAGTAAGCCCGCGTAAAGCGCGTGGGCGCGCGGAATGACGGATGACGAGGCAGGGGTTGACGGCCATGCCCCGACGCTACACGCACGCGGATGTGGCGGGAAACACCACCCCGGGAGGGCGCGAATGTGCGGACGAGGGACCTTCGGACGTGACCTTCGGCGACGGATGAGGAAGGATAGGACCCGACCCCGTTGAGTCATGAGAACCAAAAGAAAGAAGGACTCACATGACTGTGTCTGAGCAGGACGTCCGGGCGGCTGCACCGGCCAACGCCCCCGAGGACGTCATTGCCTTTGCCGTCCGTCTCGCCGAGCTCGGCAAGCCGGAAGACGTCTACTTCTGTGACGGTTCCGAGGAGGAGTGGGACCGCCTGACCTCCGAGATGGTGGAGTCGGGCATGTTCGTCCGCCTCAACCCGGAAAAGCGCCCCAACTCCTTCCTCGCGCGCTCGCTGCCCAGCGATGTTGCCCGCGTGGAGTCCCGTACCTTCATCTGCTCCGAGAAGGAGGAGGACGCCGGCCCGACCAACAACTGGTACGACCCGGCCGAGATGAAGAAGATCCTCAACGAGAAGTTCGACGGCACCTACGCCGGCCGCACGATGTACGTGATCCCCTTCTCCATGGGTCCGCTCGGCGGTCCGATCTCCCAGCTGGGCATCGAGATCACCGACTCCCCGTACGTCGTCACCAACATGCGCATCATGACGCGCATGGGCGCCAAGGCCATGGACCTGATCAACGAGGGACGCACCTGGGTTCCCTGTGTGCACTCCGTTGGCGCCCCGCTGGCCCCCGGCCAGGAGGACACCACCTGGCCCTGTAACGACGAGAAGTACATCACCCAGTTCCCGGAGACCAACGAGATCTGGTCCTACGGCTCCGGTTACGGCGGCAACGCCCTGCTGGGCAAGAAGTGCTACGCGCTGCGCATCGCCTCGACCATGGCCCGCCGCGACGGCTGGATGGCCGAGCACATGCTCATCCTGCGCCTGACCGATGAGAAGTCCGGCAAGCAGTACCACGTCACCGCGGCCTTCCCGAGCGCCTGCGGCAAGACCAACCTGGCCATGCTCCAGCCGACCATCCCCGGCTACAAGGTCGAGACCGTCGGTGACGACATCGCCTGGATGCGCCCCGGCGAGGACGGCCGCCTGCGCGCCATCAACCCCGAGGCCGGCTTCTTCGGCGTCGCCCCGGGCACGTCCTACAAGACGAACCCGGTGGCCATGGACACCATGAAGGCCAACACCATCTTCACCAACGTCGCCCTGACCGACGACGGCGACGTGTGGTGGGAGGGCATCGACGCCGAGCTGCCGGACCACCTGATCGACTGGCAGGGCAACGACTACACCCCCGCCGATGCCGAGGCCGGCAAGAAGGCCGCGCACCCGAACTCGCGCTTCACTACGCCCGCTGCGCAGTGCCCGATCATCTGCCCGGACTGGGAGGCCCCCGAGGGCGTTGCCATTGACGCCATTCTGTTCGGCGGTCGCCGCGCCACCAACGTGCCGCTGGTGGCGGAGCAGTACAGCCCCGCGCACGGCGTCTTCATCGGCTCCGCCGTGGCCTCCGAGGTCACCGCTGCCGCCACCGACGTCAAGGCCGGCTCGCTGCGCCACGACCCCTTCGCCATGCTGCCCTTCTGCGGCTACCACATGGCCGACTACTGGGGCCACTGGCTGGAGATGCAGGAGCAGCTGGGCGAGAACTTCCCGAAGGTCTACCAGGTCAACTGGTTCCGCAAGGACGCCGACGGCAAGTTCCTGTGGCCGGGCTACGGCGACAACTCCCGCGTGCTCGACTGGATCGTGCGCCGCTCCGCCGGCGAGGTCGAGGCCATCGAGGGTGTGACGGGCCTGTACCCGAAGTTCGAGGACTTCAACCTCGACGGCGTGGACGTCGACGAGTCCGTCTGGAACCAGATGTACGACATCGACCCCGACGCCTGGGCTGCCGAGATGGACTCCACCGAGGAGTACTACGAGCAGTTCGGTGACAAGGTCCCGGCCGCGATCCGCGAGGAGCTGGCCAAGTTCCGCGAGCGCATTGCCGCCGCCAAGGCCTGAGCGCTGAGCGCTTAGTCGGGTCCCCGGTCCACTGGGCCGGGGACCCGTCGTTTGTGGCGTGGGAACGTCGTCTGGGGCGGGTGTCAGAATTGATGACAAACGGGCTGGTCGCCGTCGGCGTCGTCCTTGAAAACGGCGGAATCACGCGGATGCGGAGTCGCCGCGGGCGTGTGCCCGCAGCGTTTGTCATCATTTTTGACACATTGAGGGGCGCTCGGAGGGCAGGTGCGCCCGGTGTCCACAGGCACCGTTCGTGCGGGGGCAGTTCACAGAGCTCGTTCGGGCGGTTGGCGCGGCGTCTTCAACCGGCGCAGCCTCGGGCTATGAGACAGGATGACGACATTCTGGTGCGGGTACGGGCTTGCCATGGCGCCGTTCGGCTACGGGACTTGCACCCGGATCGGACGGAGCGGCGTCACGTCGCGAGGCTGGTCGAGGCACGTGAGCTGATTGCGTACCCCCATGGGGTGGTGAGTTTGCCCGGCATTGGCTGGGACCTGGTCCTTGCGCGTATCCACGGCGGGGTGATTACCTGTATGCACGCCGCCAGGCATTATGGGTACCCATGCCCGCGGCTGTGGACGCCGGTGCATCTGGCGGTTCCTCGCGGCAGAACAGTGCCTTCGCTCAAAGGCGAGGTGCTGCATGCTGAAGGCTCCCTTGAGCCGCCTCCCCTGACTCGGTTCCCGGTGGCGTCGGCGCCGCTCATGCTGGCGCGCTACCTGCGCTGCGATCCCGACCGTGAAGCGCCACTTATGGCCTGCGACGCCGCCCTTCACCGGGGACATACCAGTGTCGAGGCGATTGCGGCGCTGCTGCGGGGCCCGGGGTCTCGGCAGGCGTTACGGCGGCTGGCGCTGGCCAGTCCGCGGGCGCGCTCCCCGCTAGAAACTCTGGCCCGTTTGCAGTTGCACGACGCCGGGATCCCCTTCGAGGACGGGGTGGTCATTCCGCGTGTGGGGGAGGTGGACCTGCTGGTTGGCGGCCGCCTGGTTATGGAGCTGGACGGCTACACCTACCACGAGGACGACTTTCAGTTCGCTAAGGATCGCACCCGTGATCGGGAACTGGTCCGACAGGGGTATCGAGTTGCTCGTTTCACCGGCAAGGACGTCCACCTCGGGAAGGTGGGCGCGGAGGTCCGGAGCCTGTTGGCCGCATGCGATGACCTACTCGGCCGCCCGCACGTGGCTGTCAAAAATGATGACAAACGGGGGCGCCGACGTTCTTGACGGTCTTGAAAATGGCGAAATCATGCGGGCACCGCGCTGGTGCGCGCGGTCGCGCGAGCTGTTTGTCATCAATTTTGACACTGGGCCGCTCCGCCTTGTGTCAAGACACCAGGGTGGCTAGCGTGGCGCTATGACCGCAGCCAGCCGTGCCCTGATAATCGTCGACGTTCAGCCGACCTTCTGCGAGGGAGGCGCCCTGGCCGTACCCGGGGGCAACGCCGTCGCCGCTCGGGTGGCCGGCTACGCGTCCGCTCACCGCGGCGACTACGAGCTGGTGGTAACCACCCAGGACTGGCATATCGACCCCGGAGAGCACTTCTCCGATACCCCGGACTTCGTGGACACCTGGCCGCCGCACGGCGTCGCCGGCACGGCCGAGGCCGAGCTGCACCCCGCCCTGGCGGGGCTGGCGCCGGACGTGAGGGTGAAGAAGGGTCAGTACGCCGCGGCCTACTCCGGTTTCGAGGGTGTGGACGAGACCGGCTCCGTACTGGACGCGGTTCTGCGCTGCCACGGCATCGAGGCCCTGGACGTGGTCGGGCTGGCCGAGTCCCACTGTGTGAAGGAGACGGCGCTCGACGGCGTGCGAGGCGGCTACCGGGTACGCGTCCTGACCGACCTGACTGTCCCCGTCAGCCCCGAGCAGGGTGAGGCGGCCCGCGCCGCCATGGCGGAGGCGGGCGTGGAACTCGTCCCCTCAGACGCCGACGTCGGCTGACTCCGCCGCTGGCGGGGTGCGGCGTGATGTCTACCGAACTCGGTGGTTTTGTCTACCGAACTCGCTGGGGTGGGTGAGAGCCTGGTCTCACAATGCCGTGGCTACTCGTCAAACTACTCAGCACGCTGCTATCGTCTCGCCCCGACGCCACCCGGCGTCGGCGGTCGAACCGGCTCTCCGGAGCGTGCCGAACGCAATCCGATCCCCGGAGGAACCACCTAACATGCTGGCCGAGCGAATGTGTTGTTGCTGTCGTTGACGACAGCTCCATACCCGTTCGCCATCCATTCCGAGCGCTCTGCGCTCCCGAGCCCATGTGAGGTGCCCCGTGCACACGTCCGTCCAGGACCCCCCTGACGCCGCGTCGGCGCCCGCCGACGCCGTCCCAACAGCCCTCGCCGCGCCCGGCGCCGGCGCCTCTCCGGCCTCCGCTGCGCGCTCCCGCCTGCGTCGGCTGCGCTCCGACCGGGCGGCCGTGATCGGGGCCGGCATCGTGATCCTGACGGCCCTGGTCGCCTTGTTCGCCCCGCTGATCACGCGCGCCTTCGGCGTGGACCCCTACACCTACGACCTCGACGCCCTGGACGCGGCGGGGCTGCCGCTGGGCCGATTCGGCGGAATCAGTGCCGCCCACCCCTTCGGCGTGGAGCCGCAGACCGGGCGCGACCTGTTCGCCATTGTGGTTGAGGGCACCCGCACCTCCTTCGCGATCGGCATGGGCGCCACCGTCCTGTCCATGGTCATCGCCATCATCCTGGGCGTGTCCGCCGGGTACTTCGGCGGCTGGTGGGACGCGCTGGTCTCCCGCCTGACCGATATCACCCTCGGCTTCCCCAATCTGGTGTTCATGATTGCGGTGTCCGCGATCGTGCCCGCGACCGCCCCACGCGTGCCGGTGATGATCGCCATCATTGGGATTCTCGGCTGGCCCTCAACCGCCCGGGTCCTGCGAGCCCGCACCCTGTCCCTGCGCTCACGCACCTACGTGGGCGCCTCCCGGGCCATGGGCGCCTCCCAGTGGCATGTCGTTACCACGCAGATCCTTCCCGGCCTGGTGGCCACGATCATCGTGTTCACCACCATCTCCATCCCCGGCAAGATCACCTCCGAGGCGGCCCTGTCATTCCTCGGGGTTGGTGTGGCCCCACCCACCCCTTCCTGGGGACGCGCCATCGGCAGCGCGGTGACGTGGGTGAGCACGGATCCCTGGTACCTACTGTTCCCCGGCGCCGCCCTGCTGACGGTGACCCTCGCCTTCAACCTGTTCGGTGACGGCCTGCGCGACGCCCTTGACCCCAGGACCGGTGAGGCCCGATGAACCGCCTGCGCTTTCTTGCCTCCCGCACCGCCCAGACCCTGCTGGTGCTGGTGATCATCGCCTTCGTGACCTTCGCGGTCTTCTCGCTGTGGCCCTCTGACCCCGCCACCATGGCCTGCGGCAAGCCCTGCACGCCGGAGAACCTGGAGCGTGCCCGCGGCTTCATGGGCTACGACCAGCCCTGGTACACCCAGTTCTGGAACTACCTGTCCGGGATCTTCACCGGGCGCACCTTCGGCTCGGGCGCCTCCGCGATCACCTGCGCCGCCCCGTGCCTGGGCTACTCCTTCCGCCTGTCGACGCCGGTCACGGAGCTGATCGTCTCCCGGTTGCCGGTGACCGCATCGATTGCGATCGGCGCCGCCGTCCTGTGGCTGATCATCGGCGTGGGTGCGGGTGCGGTCTCCGCACTGAGGCGCGGCAGCCGCCTGGACCGGGCGATCATGACTGGAACCGTCATTGGCGTGTCGACGCCGTCGTACCTGCTGGGCCTGCTCGGCATCCTCCTGTTCGGCTTCACCCTGGATATGGTGCCCGTCTCCGGCTATGTGCCGCTGACGGACAGTCCCATTGACTGGGCGTGGCACCTGGTTCTGCCATGGTGCGTGCTGGCCCTGATCTCCGCCGCCGTCTACGCACGCATGGTGCGTGGAGAGATGCTGGAGAACCTGGGTGAGGACTACGTGCGCACAGCCCGCGCCGTCGGCCTGCCCGAGCGCCGGGTGATTGGCCGCCACGTGATGCACAACGTGTCCCTGCCGGTGCTGACCTACTTCGCCCTCGACCTGGGCGGCATGCTCGGCGGCGCCGTCATCACCGAGCGCGTCTTCTCCATGCCTGGGCTCGGCGCCCTGCTGATGGACGCCGTCGGCTCCACCGACCTGCCGGTGATCACCGGTGTCACGCTGGTCTCCGCCGCCTTCGTGATTGTGGCGAACCTGCTGATGGACGCTGTGGCCACCTTCATCGACCCACGGGTCTGAGCCCCCGAATTCCACTTCTGCCGTCATCCACCCGAAAGGACAAACTCATGTCTTCCACCCGCCCGACGACGTCGCAGCCCGCCTCCGCGCGGCGCTCCGAGACCGGTCTCGCTGTCTCCCGCCGCGGCCTGCTGGCCGGGGCCGGTGTCTCCGGCCTGGCCCTGGCACTGGCCGCCTGCGGCGCCAACTCCCGCAGCTCCGCCGGTGCTGAGAGTGCCGCGGCCGCCACGGGCGCGTCCGGCGGCACCCTGTACGTGCTCAGCACCGACACCGACATCAACTGGGACCCCGCCAAGAGCCAGTCCCTGGCCACCACTTCCCTGGCGCTGGTGCACCGCCGCCTGACCACCTGGGACATCACCGCCGACGGCGTACCCGCCGTCGTACCCGACCTGGCCACGGACACGGGTACCGCCTCAGATGACGGCCTGACCTGGACCTACACCCTCAAGGAGGGCATCACCCTGGAGGACGGCACCCCGATCACCGCCTCCCAGATCAAGTACGGCATCGAGCGCTCCTTCGCCCCCGCCCTGTCCGGCGGGCTGGGCTACCACAAGACCCTGCTGGCGGGCGCCGGCGACTACACCGGCCCCTATGACGGGGAGCACCTGGACTCCATTGAGGTGCCGGACGAGACCACCATCATCTTCCACCTGGACCACGCCTACGGCGACTGGCCGTGGATCGTGTCCCTGCCGGCCTTCGCGCCCGTGCCCGAGGCCAGCGATGACCCCGCCACCTACGCCCAGGCGCCCGTGGCCTCCGGCCCCTACCGGGTGCAGGAGTACCGCCAGGGCAACTCGGTGACCCTCGCCCGCAACGAGAACTGGTCGGCAGCCACAGACCAGGTGCGCTCAGCCCTGCCTGACGAGATCGTCTTCTCCCTGGGGCAGGACGAGGACACCGTCAGCCAGCGGCTGATCGCCGACTCAGGCAATGACCAGTACGCCTTCTCCGCCCAGCTGCTGACCGCGTCCAAGCTGGCCCAGGTCAGTGCCAACGACTCCGTGTCCGCACGCCTGGCCACCTCCGACCCGGGCCCGCTGCTGTACCTGGCGATCAACACCGAGCGCATCACCGACCCGGAGGTGCGCCAGGCGATCGCCTACGCTGTTGACAAGACCGCCGTGCAGCGCACCCTGGGCGGGGAGCTGGGTGCCGGCATCGCCACCACCTACATCACCCCGGGCATCCCCGGGCAGGAGGACTACGACCTCTACCCCACGGACATGGACAAGGCCAAGGAGCTGCTGGAGGGCAAGGAGGTGCCGGAGCTGATCCTGCTGTCGCAGAACAATGAGGCGCGCCTGGCGATCTCTCAGGCCGTGCAGCAGTCGCTGACCGAGCTGGGGCTGAAGGTGACCATCGACCCGCAGACCACCGACGCCTACACCGAGCGGGCCACCCAGGGCGACGGCTCCACCTACGACCTGACCGTGGTGTCCTGGAACCCCGACTACCCGTCGGCCAACGCCAACATTCAGCCCCTGTACGCCTCCTCCGAGATCGGCCAGGGCGGGCACAACGTCTCCCGCTACTCCGAGCCGGAGGTGGACCGGCTGATCACCGAGGCGCTGCAGGAGACCGACGCGGAGGCGGCCGCCGCCAAGTGGGCGGCGCTGGACCGGCGTATCGCCGAGGATGTTCCCGGGGTCCCGCTGGTCAACCGCCGCAACTCCTTCCTGCACGGCTCGAAGGTGACCGGCTTCTTCGTGGCGCCCTTCCCCGCCTACCCCAACTACCTGGTGCTGGGAGTGAGCGAGTAGTGCGCGGCCGGGAGCAGGAGCCGACCGGGGAGCGGACGGCCGACTCCGACCAGGCCGTGACGGCGCAGCAGGCGACGGACGCGCCGAAGCCCTCGGTCAGAGCCGCGGTGGAGCCCGTCCCGGTGCTGTCGCTGCGCGGCTTCGGGGTGTCCTTCGCCGGCACGGTCGAGCACGCCAGTGCCGATATCGACCTGGACCTGGTGCCCGGCCGGGTGCTCGCCCTAGTGGGCGAGTCCGGGTCCGGCAAGTCGGTTACCGCCATGGGCGCCCTCGGCCTGCTCCCGCCTACCGCCGTCGTTACCGGCTCCGCCGTCGTGGTCGATGCGCCCCGTGCCCCCGACGCCGCCGACCGCACCGCGGACGGAGCGCCGGCACCCGCTGCCCCGCCGGACCTGCAGCTGGTGGGGGCATCCCGGGAGGTGCTTGACGATGTGCGCGGGCGGCTGGTCGGCACCGTGTTCCAGGAGCCGACGACGGCGCTGGACCCGCTGGAGACCATCGCCGCCCAGATCGGTGAGGCAGTACGCATTCATGCGGTGGGTCGTCAGCGTCGCAGCCAGGTGCGTGCCCGCGTGCTGGAGCTGCTCCGGCGCGTGGGCCTGGGGGATGGTGAGCAGGTTGAGCGCATAGCCCGCTCCTACCCCCACCAGCTGTCCGGCGGTCAGCTGCAGCGCGCCTGCATCGCCCTGGCCATGGCCGCGGACCCGCCGGTCCTGATCGCGGACGAGCCGACCACGGCCCTGGACGTCACCGTGCAGGCCGGGATCCTGGACTTGCTGCGCTCGCTGACCGAGTCCGGGGTCGCCGTGCTGCTGATCACGCATGACATGGGGGTGGTCGCGGATGTGGCCGACGACGTCGCCGTCATGCGGCATGGCCGAATTGTGGAGCGGGGCCGTACCCGGGAGCTGTTCGCCCACCCGGGCCACCCCTACACCCGCGCCCTGCTGGCAGCCGTGCCTCGGCTGGAGTCCCTGCGCGCCGGGGACGTGGGGTCCAACGCGGATAACGCAGCGGGTAATGCTGCGGAGGGCACGGCGGGTAACGCAGTGGATGGGGCTGTGGAGGGTACGCAGACGCCGCAGGAGGGCAGGTCGAGTGCAGCGCCGCCTCCGGGCGGGGCCGCGGTTGCGGCGGTTAGCGCCGGTGCCCCTGGCGACGGGCAGCCGCAGGGCGAGTCCGTCGTCGAGATCCGCGGGCTCGACGTCGTCTACCGCAACCGCCGCCGCAGGGTACACGCGGTGCACGACGTGTCCCTGCACATCGACGCGGGCGAGGTACTAGGCCTGGTGGGTGAGTCCGGCTCAGGGAAGTCGACTATTGCCGGCACCCTGACCGGACTGGTGCCTATCGCAGCCGGGTCGGTGCGCGTGTGCGGCGTGGAGGTGGCCGGAGCCGGGCGCCGCGCCCTTCTGCCCGCGCGGCGGGCCACTGGCGTCGTCTACCAGAATCCGGCGTCCTCCTTGAACCCGCGCCGTACGGTGGGTGCCGCCATTGCCGAGCCGATGCTCGTGCACGGAGGCTATAGCTCCGCTGAGCGGCGGGCCCGGGTGCGTGAGCTGCTGGATGCCGTCCGCCTGCCGGAGGCTCTGGCGGACCGCTACCCGCATGAGATGAGTGGCGGCCAGCGGCAGCGCGTCGCCATCGCCCGGGCCCTGGCCTTGGACCCGCGGCTGGTGATCGCTGACGAGCCGACCAGTGCCTTGGACGTGTCGGTGCAGGCGGTGGTGCTGGAGCTGTTGCGTCAGCTGCAGTCCGAGCTGGGATTCGCCTGCCTGTTCGTCTCCCACGACCTGGCGGTGGTGGACTCCCTGGCTACCCGGACGGTGGTGCTCGCTCATGGGCGGGTGGTCGAGGCAGGGCCCACCCGGCAGGTGCTCGCCCACCCGCGCGAGGAGTACACGCGGCGGCTGGTCGGGGCCGTGCCGGTTCCCGACCCCGACGCCCAGGCCCGCCGGCGCGCCGCGCGCCTACGGGCTGCCTGACCCGAACCGGCTCGTACCGGTACCTGCCGCCCGCGCCCTCCCCACCGAGACCGGCACTTGTTACGTGCCGAGACCGGTAGAAGTGACGGCGGTGGTGCCTCCGAGGTGAGTACGGCGCACGGCAAGTTCACAATGCGGGTTCGCCTCCGGTGAAGGGGCTGACGGGAGGCCGGTGCAGGGGTCACCATAGGTTTGAGCCCATATGACGTTCGTTTCCATGCTCCGGGAGGCACCCATGGCCATCGCCCACTCGCACCGTTTCACTGAAGGAGACCTGCCAGTCGAGGCCGGCCGCTACCGCTTGGTAGCCTCCGCTTCCTGCCCCTGGTGCCGCAGAGTCCTCATTGCCCGGCGGCTGCTGGGCCTGACGGAGGCGATCCCGGTCTCCTGGAGCTATGGGCGCGGCGTTGACGGCTTCTGGGAGCTGACCGGCCCCGATGGCGAGCCCGGGCCCGACCCGACTCTGGGGAACGCAACCTCCATCGCCGAGGTCTACGCAGGCACCCCCGGATACACCCCGCCGCCTACGGTGCCGGCGCTGGTGGACACCACCACCGGGCACGTCGTCGTAGACGACTCCGGGGATCTGCTCTTCGACCTTGCCACCGCCTGGAAGCCGCTGCACCGCGCCGGCGCACCGGACCTGTACCCCCTGGACCGGCGCAACTCAACCGACGCTTGGGACAAGTGGATCGGCGAGCACATCAACCGTCCGCACTCTACCGCCACCCATTCCAAGGACACCGAGGAGGCGACGACGGCCGCGAACAGCGTGCTGCTGGCCTTCGACGTCGTCGACACCCTGCTGGCCCGCGCCACCAAGATGGAGGCGTCCCGCGAGGCGGCCCTGACCGTGCAGGACGTGCCGCCGCTGTCTGCCGTGGTGTCCGTGGAGCAGTTCCTGTGCGGTGCAGCCCCCACGGGTAGTGACATTCGCCTGTTCACCACCGTGCAGGCATACGAGTACGGCGGGCGCGCCTACTACCCGGGTGGTGAGGCGCCGTCGATCGCCTTCTGGCCTGCGCTCGCACGCTGGTTCCGGGCGCTGGAGGGACGTGTCGGCTGGGTCGGTATTGAGGAGCGCAGCGCACTCGGGCTGTAATGCGGTAAGGCGCGTGCGCAACCGAGTGTGTGGGACAGTTGCGCTGCTTCCCGGACGACGCCGTGCGTCAACGATTGGTGAATGACGAAGTTGCCGCCGTCCGGTGTAAGGGCTTCGCCGCCTTGCCGCGGCGGCGGTGCTTCATGCTTGCGTGACCGGCGCGAATGCGACGTCACGAACGGCGAACCGGTGGCGGCTCGTCACGGCCTGTTCGGCGTCCGTGGTAGCGGGCGTGAGGGCGGATTGGCGGCTTTTCCGGTTTGAGGGCGTGGAGTTCGGGTTGGAGGACTGCTGCGTATCGGTGGTCGCCGAGTGCGCGAGGTCGTTTTCGGGCTGGCGAGGTCGTTTTCGCCGTGCGGAGGTCGTTCTCGGGTTGGAGAGGTCGTATTCGGCCGGGCGCAGGGGGTCGTTTTGGGGCGGATGAGGTCGTTTTCGGGCGTGTGAGGTCGTACTCGACTATCCGACTCCGACCGAATACGACCTCATACGCCCCACACCCTCCACATCGTGGAGGGTGTCGGGCCCACGAGGACGTTTTCACCGCACTGGGGACGTTCTCGGGCTGATGAGGTCGTTTTCGCCGCGTGGAGGTCGTTCTCGGGCCGGCGGGGTCGTACTCGGACGGGCGCAGCGGGTCGTTTCGGGGGCGGATGAGGACGACCTCCTACGCTCGAACACAACCACCTGATGGGCCGGTTCTCGTCAAACAGGGCCCAGAACACAACCAATACCAACACCGCCAGCTCAAACCCCCACACCTACAAACACGAAGAGCCACCATGTTCCTTCAGCTGGACCGCCTGAGAGTTCCTCCGGGCAGACCAGGCAGGACTACGCAGTCCCCATGGAGCCAGGCAGTCCAAGCGGAGCTAGTCGGTCCAAACGCACCAACCGCCGCCCGCCAGGCCGCCATACCCACACAAGCTAACAGCCCTAAATTCCGGTCGGTGAAATACAGGTCCCGAACGCCAATAACACCCAGTAACCCTGAGAAGTTCTTTGAATTTCTTCCAACGCCCCGCACAGCGCCTATCTGGCTAGGGGGTGGTGGTGGGTTGGGGTGTGGTGTGGGGGCGGATGTCGGTGGTGATGGCGGTTGGGTCGAGGGTGGCGTTGGCTCGCTGTAGGGCGGTGTCAAGCAGGTCCATTGGTGCGGGTGTTGCGGGTTGGTCGGTGTTGGACACGGTGGTCAGGACGATGACGCCGGGCTCTTTGCCGTCGTTGGTGGTGACGGCTGCGTAGATGCGCTCAATGTGGTGCCCGGTACCGTCCTCGCCGGTCGAGGTCATGGTGAAACCCGCCAGGGCATCCGGCAGACCCTCGATTGTGTGGATGATGCCATTTTCGGAATCGCGTGCGCCGTCGGACCAGAACTGGACCTCCTCACTGGCGCCGTCGCAAGCGGCAATGTCATTGGTAATGGTGGCGAAACTCCCGTTAGGTCTGATAGTGTTCAGATTCAGGGCGAGCGTCTGGTGAACCGTTGCGTCACGCACCTCATATTCTACGGTAACCGCGTGAAACGGCTCTGACAGCAGGACGGCGTTGCGGATACTGGTTTCGACGCGTTTGCAGAGTACTTCCACACGTTTTCCGGGGTAGGCGGCCTGCGTGGTTGCTCCGGGGACGTCTGCGAGGGTCAGGGCTGTGGTGGGGATCGGCTCGGGTGTGGCGGTGGCCTCCTGATCGGCGCCGCCGTGACCACAACCAGTCAGCAGGCCGACCGTCAGTGCCAGTACGAGGAAGGATCTGAGGCAGCGGGCGCGGGTCATGAGTCACTGTCCTGTTCCGGTGTCGTCCGG
>NZ_PIZC01000009.1:99763-100589 GCF_019325145.1 Actinomyces sp. 594 | reverse complement strand
GGCTGGTGCCGCGTGGGAGTGGTGGGGGTTAGCTGGGGTGGTTGTCATGCTTTCACCCTTGCCCGGTGGTGTTGGTGGGGTGGGGTGTGGTGTGGGGGCGGATGTCGGTGGTGATGGCGGTGGGGTCGAGGGTGGCGTTGGCGCGTTCGAGGGCGGTGTCAAGCAGGTCCATTGGTGCGAGGGAAGCGGGTTGGTCGGTGTTGGACACGGTGGTCAGGACGATGACGCCGGGCTCTTTGCCGTTGTTGGTGGTGACGGCTGCGTAGATGCGCTCAATGTGGTGCCGGGTACCGTCCTCGCCGGTGGTGGTCATGGTGAAGCCCGCCAGAGTGTCCGGCAGGCCGACGGTGGCATGGAGTACGCCGGTCTCGGAATCGGGCGCGCCGTAGGACCAGAACTGGACCTCCTCATCAGTGCCGTCGCAGGAGGCTATGTCCGTGGCGATGCTCGCGAAGCTTCCGTTGGGCCTTGTAGTGGTCAGAGCGAGGGCGAGGGTCTCATAAACCGTGACATCGTCCACCTGGTATTCGACGGTGACAGCGTGGTCAGGCTCAGACAGTAGAACGAGACCGTGAACACTGGGCTCGATGCGCTTGCAGAGTACTTCCACGCGTTTTCCGGGGTAGGCGGCCTGCGTGGTTGCTCCGGGGACGTCCGCGAGGGTCAGGGCAGTAGCGGGAATGGGCTCGGGTGTGGCGGTGGCCTCCTGATCGGCGCCGCCGTGACCACAAGCAGTGACCAGGCTGGCCGCCAGTGCCAGCACCAGGAACGGCTTAAGGCAACGTGCGCGGGTCATGAATCGCTGTTCTGTTTCGGTGTCGCCCGA
>NZ_PIZC01000009.1:37295-99486 GCF_019325145.1 Actinomyces sp. 594 | reverse complement strand
GGCTGGTGCCGCGTGGGAGTGGTGGGGGTTAGCTGGGGTGGTTGTCATGCTTTCACCCTTGCCCGGTGGTGTTGGTGGGGTGGGGTGTGGCGCGGGTGCCGATATCGGTGGTGATGGCGGTGGGGTCCAGGGTGGCGTTGGCGAGTTCGAGGGCGGTGTCGAGCAGGTCCATTGGTGCGAGGGCTGCGGGTTGGTCGGTGTTGGACACGGTGGTCAGCACGATGATGCCGGGGTGCTCGCCGTTGTTGGTGGTGACTGCTGCGTAGATGCGCTCAATATGGTGCTTGGCGCCATCCTCGCCGGTGGTGGTCATGGTGAAACCCGCCAGGGCATCCGGCAGGCCCGCAGTGGCGTGGAGTACGCCGGTCTCGGAATCGGGCGCGCCGTAGGACCAGAACTGGACCTCCTGATTGCCGCCGTCGCAGGAGGCTATGTCCGTGGCGATGTTCGCGAAGCTTCCGTTGGGTCTTGTAGTGGTCAGAGCGAGCGCGAGAGTCTCGTAAACCGTAGCATCGCTGACTTGGTATTCGACGGTGACGGCATGATCAGGCTCGGAGAGCAAAACGTGTTTATAGATGCTGGTTTCGACGCGTTTGCAGAGTACTTCCACGCGTTTTCCGGGGTAGGCGGCCTGTGTGGTTGCTCCGGGGACGTCTGCGAGGGTCAGGGCTGTGGTGGGGATCGGCTCGGGTGTGGCGGTGGCCTCCTGATCGGCGCCGCCGTGACCACAAGCAGCGACCAGGCTGACCGCCAGTAGCAGCACCAGGAACGGCGCAAGGCTATGTGCCCGGATCATGGGTAGCGTTCCTGGAACATCTGATTGAAGCTGGTGTCGGCGTTGGTTGCGGCGGCATCCATGCCGTAATCGCTGGTCGCGATATTCCGTATCTCTTTATCTGCGGCAACTCTGTCGGCTTCGTTCAGTTGTTCGTATTCTTCTGGGGTGATGAGTCTGTAAGTGCCGTCCGGCTCCTGGACGACGGCATATTCGTATCCGTCGAGCGTGAGGTCCAAGTCGGGATTTTGGTAGCCGTTGAGTCCGGCGGCGTCGGCAGCCCAAAGGAGTCTGCGCATGAAAGAGGAATATGCCTCGTCCGCCATTAGTTCTTGTTCTTCTTTCGCCTTCTCCTCGGTGTTGGCCCAGGTCTGGCTGGCTTGTTCTTTGAGGTAGTTTACAAGTGCGTCTGAGGCCCAGCCGACGCCCTTGGCTGTTCCCGCCGGGGCGTACTTCTTGGCCAGGCCGGTTAGTTCTGAGGCGGGCTTGCCGGCCAGATCTATCCAGGCCTGCGCATACTCGTCATTGGAGCGAGCCTTGTTAATGCCACCGGTGCCAATGGCGTTGGCTATGCCGCCTTCGGTGCTGCCCCAAGCATCAGCCACTTGAGCGATGTCGCTTTGGTCGCTTCCTGGGGGCAGAGAGTTGGCTTCGGCTTCGTTGACCGCTGTGCGCAGGTCGATCAGTGCCTGTCCGTCTCGGCCCACAACCGCGAGGATCGAATCCAGCGTACCGACACTGAAATAGGGGCGGTCGGTGAGTATCTGCCCCGTAACTGTGCTGAAGGCGTAGGTCGGGCTGTCGCCGCACGGGTCCGTTTGGGAGTTTGCGTAGGAGTCGACCAGGGAGTCCATGTAGGTCTCAAGGATGTGCTCAAGGGACTGGGCTCCTTCGACTCCTTGTTTGCCTCGCTCGACGCCGAAGTCGTCCCGGTTCGCTAGCGCCTCCAGGCCACGGGCGGCAATGCTGGCCGTTCCTTGCCTGTCCATTGCGACGATGGGTCCGTAGGTTGAGGCAGAGTCCAGGGCGGCGGCAATGCCGGACAGATCGCCCCTCGTATAAGGATGCTGACCTGCCCAGTAGCTGACCCGGCTGTCATCGGCAGAAAGGAACTGGTAAGAGGCGGAGGGATGGCTACCCAAGTCATGCATAATGATCGAGGGGATGTCAAAGGCCCAGCCCTCGTCGGTTTCGTTGATCATGTCGGGCAGGAAGCGTGAGGGCCCATACCATTCCCACGGGCTGGGTAGGCCGCGCTCATTAGCTGCTAGCTGGAGCTCCTCCATTTTCTCGGCTGCGCCTAGTATGAATGGACTACTGGTGCCGTTGGCGTTGTACAGGAGGTAAGCCAGGGACTCGTTGCGGTCCCCGAGCCGGTAGTAGGGGGAATCGTAGTCTAGACCTTGCGCCGCCTCTACCAGGTCGGAGCCGAACTGCTGCGCATAGTCCGGCTCCCACTGCTGGGTGGCGATCCCGAGCCCGCGCTTGAGCTGCTCGAGTGTCTCCTGGGCCAGTTCGCTCTCGGACCCGCTTACGTTGAAGGCCAAGCCGACGTGGTTCCCTACCGCCTCGGTCAGCGCCAGCGTCCCATCGGGTCCCAGAGTGCTGAACAGGGCGGCATTCACATTCTTGTTGCCGCCCCAGGTATCCAGATACTTGTTCAGGGTCTCTATGCGTGGATCGCCCTTCTCAAAGTCCGAGGTGGCGATGTCGGCGCCGAGATCCGCGATGGCCTCCCCGAGGGCGGTCTCCATCTCCTCCAGGGTGTCCGGGTCCTCACCGTTGACCTCGTAGCTAACCTCCCCGGACTCAGGCAGGTTGCCTTCGCTGTCGGAGTTGATCAGGACGATCCAATCGACCTTCGCGGACAGGAATGTCGACTCCTTCCGCAGACTCTCCACGTGCTCGGGCACATGCGCCAGCGACGACGTCGAAAGCTTGAGATCGCGACCCTCCGATGTTGTGGTGTCATAAAGTTCCTCCACGTTTTCCGCGATGGTGGACAGCGAGGTGGCCGCGGAGCGTAGATTCTCAATATTGACCTTGACCAGCGTCATAGTCTTGTCTCCTCAAGCAGGCGATGCGGGCTGGGGAAGCGAATGGCAGGTGGAAACCTGCGCGTCACTCCCAATCCGCCTTCCATGAATCCTCGCCGGGGACCTCAACCGTCTCCGGCTCCGCAGCATGTGCGTCGTAGATGTCATCTCTGTAGTCGCTGAAGGCCTTCCGGATGCTGGAGCCGAGCGTGTCAATGCCCTCGACCCAGTCATCCGATGCGGGCGACTTCCATGCATTCGCGGCCCCCTGGCAAACCCCAGTGCAGACATGCCCGGCGCCATTGGGTGGGGTCAGTTTGTAGGAGATCGAGTTGCCAACGTCCGTGTAGTGGTCATACAGGGCGTCGCGGTAGAGATTGGGCTTCGGGCCCGGGTCGTCGGCGTCCGTGTCACCGCACATGCGTGGCCTCCCAGCAGGGTTCAAGAAACGAGACTCCCGTTACCCTACCGTTTTGTTAATGCGAGTGCGAGTGCTTCAGGTCACACGGCGTGTGCTGTCTGCCTCGGCTGCTACCAAGGAGGGCAGCCAGTCACCCAGTCACCGCCCCAACACCGGGTTGTACAGCAGCCGGTTCGGCGTAGTCGGGCACTCCTCGCCCACCGCCATGGGCGCGATCAGCCGGTCCGCCCGCAGGTCCTCCAAGCGCGCCACCACCCGGTCCCGCAGCGTCCACGGGTCGATCGTGTTGAGGTAGATCTTGGTGCCGCCCTCAAAGCCCGCCAGGGTGGACACCCGCCACTTCAGCGTGATGTGCCAGGGCATCGGCTGGTCGACGTCGAGCGGCTTGTGGTGCCACTCCTCGTTGCTGGGCACATCCGCCCCCGTAGCGGCGTGCAGTGCATGCAGCAGGTCGGAGACGGCATCCACCTCGTCCCGGCTCATCAGCCACGGCTCACAGGTGGCCGACGTCGAATACACCTCCAGCGTGGGGTAGCGGTGCCCGAAGCCCGCGAATGCGACGGCGTGCTCGTTGGACGCCACCAGCAGCCCCCGGTAGGCGGCGTAGTCCACGCCCATCTCGTTGTACAGGTTCGGGTTGGCGCGCACCCGCTGCAGCTCCAGCTCCGAGGACACGCCCCGCTCGTCAATCGCGACCAGCTGCTTGTGCAGGTGATCGAAGGAGGCCCCGGCCGGGCGCAGCCAATTCTGGAACACCGCCACATACCGCACCCAGCGGTTGGCCTGGTAAAGGTCGTGGGCGGCCTGCACGGACAGGCGGACATAGGCGCGGTGCTCGGCCGGGGTGAGCGTGCCCGAGCCGGCCAGGGCGGAGGAGTCGACGGCGTCGTCGGTGAAATGCCTTCGCGCCACGATCACGTCGTGACCGCCGGCGAAGAAGGCCGCCAGGTACTCGCGGCGGGCGTCATCGTCCATACTCTCCCAGGCCTCCGGGCTGCGTCCGGAGGCGCGCAGCTTGGCGCGGGCCACCCGGGCCACGTGGGCGGCCCCCGCAGGATCGGCCAGGTAGGCCTCCATCCGCTCCCGGGCGGCGTCGGGCACCTCATAGCCGTGGTTGGCGTGCCAGTAGTCGTAGGACAGGATCTCGAACAGGTTCGGGATGCGGCGGAACTCGGCGACAGTGTCGAACAGCTCGGAGGCGGGCAGGGCGTCGATCCGCTCGAAGCCTCCGCCGGGAGAGGCCACCACCCGGGACTTCTCCGGCGGGGTCTCGGTGTAGTGCGCCGGGCAGAAGGTGCAGGCGCGCGTGCGCTCGGCCTGCGTGAGCTCGTGCACCTCAGCCGCAGGGTGGGAGATGGGGCGGTTGCCACGCCCGGGCACGGTCCACACCTCGGTGCCGGTGAAGGGACTGATCTGCTTGACGGTCCCGTCCGCCATACGCGTCAGCGGCTCGGCGGAGGGGGAGTACGGCTGGAGCATGCCCCCAAGTATCGCGCCGCCGTCGCCCTACCGGGCCGATATCGGCCGCTCACTCCCGGCGGCCCACCCCGCAGTTTCGGTGCTCAGCCCAAGGCGGAGGCTGCTGCCCAGTGCGTTACTGCGCCCGGGTGATCGAAGCCGGCATGTCGGCCTGCCTGGCGAGGAGGACGACGTCGTAGTCGGTGTGCCCAATGACGTACAGGCCCGGCCAGGAGCCGACGGCCGCGTAGTACAGGACGAGCACCTTGCCGGGCTCGTACCAGCCGATATCACCTGGCTGTGGGGCGCCGGCGCTCATGCCCGTGGTGTCCAGGTCCTGCGGCAGGGAGGCGGTCAGCTCCTGGCCGCCGTAGTCGGAGAAGCTGACCTCCAGGGGCAGCTGGGCGAGCAGGGAGCGGGTGGCGGCATTGTCATCGAGAGTCGCCTCCATGACGGTGCCTTCGAAGGCATTGCCGAGGCTGATATGGATGGGGATGGGGGACATGGTGGCCTCCGAGGCGGCGGACGGGTTGCTGATGGAGGCGTCCGCGGGGGCCGACACCTCACGGCCGGTTGCCGACGACGCCGCCGCACCGCCGGTCCGTGGGGCGCAGGCCGCCAGTGCCGGGGCACTCAGGACAACGGGCAGGCCCTGCAGCAGACGACGGCGGGTCGGCATGTAAGCGAAGCGTGACACTACTCCAGTCTACTCGCAGGCAATTCCGTCATTGTCGCGGTCTAGCGCGCTGCGGTAGCCCGGTTCGCCGGAATGGATCGGAGCGGCACCCGCCTCCCTGGCCTCGCTGCAATTCTTGTAGTACACCGAGGTGTCCTGCTGTGGCATCAGAGGCACCGGCGTCCACAGGGGCGGTTCGCGCACCCCCAATCCACAGGGCTCGAAGGGCACAGATGCGCGGGCGGGGCGGTTACCCGACGCTGGATACGCGGGCAAGCCACCCGCGGGATACGGCCAACGCCGGCCACATCCCCCGACTCTTCAAGGAGGAGACCATGAAGCACACCCTGCTGACGCTGCACAACGCCTGGGCCCTCGCCCACGGTAACCCGCCCTTCCTGCGCGGGCCGGACGGAGCGCCCGACCCGGACGGCGAGGCCGGCATGGCCACCGCCGAGTACGCGATCGGCACCCTCGCGGCTGCGGCATTCGCCGGCCTGCTGCTGGCCATCATGCGGTCCGGGAGCCTGTCCGGCATCCTGCGGGGCGTCATCGAGTCCGCGCTCTCGGTGGGCTGAGGCGGACATGTGGACACCACCGAACCCGTGGTCGAACGCGCCCGCGAGCCGCCTAGTTCACAGCGCCGTCCCATCCTCCCCGGGCCGACCACCCAGCAGCCAGGGCGGCCGTTCTGACCCGGAGGCTGCGCATGGCCGTGGCGGGCGGCAGTCCCGCAGCCCGCACGGGCGGCACGAGGCGGGCATGGTGACGGCCGAACTCGCCGTCACCATGCCCGCGGTCGCACTGGTCCTGCTGCTGGTTCTGGCCACCATCAGTGCCGGCCTCACCCAGCTGCGGGTCACCGACGCCGCCCGCGTGGCCGCCCGTCAGGCCGCGATCGGTTCAGGCGACGTCGTCGGCGCCGCCCAGCGGGCGGGCGGCCCGGTAACGGTCAGCGTTGAAACCGGTGAACTCACCTGTGTGACAGCAAGCCGCCGGGTCCCAGGGCCACTGGGCGGACTGGGGCTCACCGCCCGCTCGCGCGCCTGCGCCTACACCGAGCCCGCCTCCGCGCAGGCAGGTGTGCCATGAGGCGGGCCATGCGTCCGTTCCTCACCCCGGGCAATGGCACACGGGCGTGCGGCACGGGCCGTGCCGGGGCGCCGGCGGGCCGCGAGCGGGGTTCCGGCACAGTCATGGTGCTGGGCATCATCGCCGTCGCCCTGTGCCTGGCCCTGGGCGCCGCCGGACTGATTCAGGCCCAGGCCGCCGCCGGGCGGGCCCGCTTGGCGGCCGACCTGGCGGCACTTGCCGGGGCGACGGCGCTGAGCTCGGTGCTCGCCCCCGCCGACCCCTGCGCCACCGCCCAACGGGTGGCCCAGGCCAACGGCGCAGAACTGGGCACATGCGAGATTGACGGCGAGGACGTCACGGTCATGGTCACTGTGCCCACCCGAGTACTCGGGAATCCGCGCCGTGCCGGTGCTGCCGCCCGGGCTGGACCGGTCAACCCGCTGTGAGTGACGCGGCGGAGACGCCGTCGGCGGGAACCCCGCCCGGCTGCCCCGGTCCGCCGTACCGGTGCAGCCGCGGCCCGATCAGCTGTACCGGGGCAGCCGCGGCCCGATCAGGAAGCCGCAGGGCACTACGTCGGTGTCGGCGTGACGCTGCTACCAACGCCACCCGGCCCCGTAAATTCCCTGCGACGTCGAGCACCGGGGTGGAACGGGCCGGCACCGGGTGCCGCGGTAGGAGGGATGGGCGGGAGAAGTGATGAGAGGATGACATGGTGAATGCTGCTGCCGTACTGCCAGTGGTTGCGGCCTGCCTGACCGCCGTGGCCTCCGTCGGTGTAGCCGCCTGTCCCGCCTCCGGTTTTGCGCGGGCCTACGTGGACGGCCTGGAGCGAGCCGTGGAGAACCAGGACCAGGAGGACTCCGCGGACGCCGCCACCGACACTGTGCGCATACGCTTCCAGCGACTGCTTGACCCACTTTCACAGGGGGCGCTCGCAACGCTCCTGTGCGCGGTGACCCTGGTTTGGGGACTTGGCCACGGGGCGGTGGTCGATACGGCTCTCGCCCTGCCGGTGGTGGCCCTGCTCGGCGTGGCCGGCAGTGTCGATGCCGTCTGCCACCGGCTGCCCAATCGCCTGCTCGTTACCGCCGCGCTCTGGCTACTGGCGGTCATGGCTATACGCGCCCTGGGAAACATGGTCTTGATCGCGCCGTCAGCTGCGGAGCCGTGGACGGTGGGGCGGGCGGTGCTGTGCGCACTGGGCGCCGGGGCGGCGATCCTGGCGATGTGGCTCATACCCGCCTCCGGCATGGGGCTCGGGGACGTGAAGCTGTGCGCCCTGCTGGGATTGTGGCTCGGTTACATCGCGGTGGAGTGGGTGGTCACGGGCCTGATACTGGGCTTCATACTCGCCGGGCTGATGGCCATCGGACTTCTGCTCACCCGCCGGGCGGGGCGCAAGGACAAGCTCGCCTTCGGCCCCTACCTGGCTGCGGGCGGCTGGCTCGCCTGGCTGCTGGCTGTGGCGTGACCATGGCCTAACGCCGCACCGGGCACGGGGCGCCGGTCGCGGCCGGGGCGCCGGTCGCGGTGGGCGGGCCAATGTCACCGGCGCTCTACGCCGCCGTCATGGCGGTGGTGTTTGCGGGCACACAACCCGGGGGCGGCATGACCGCCACCGTGCGAACAGCCCCGACGGAATTACGCGGCCGCGACGTCGTCGGGGATGGCATCCAGGAGCAGGCGCAGCAGCGCGATTGCGCCGGCCTTGTCCAGCGGCTCGTTGTTGTTGCCGCACTTGGGCGACTGCACACAGCTGGGGCAGCCGGCGGTGCACGCGCACTCGGAAACCACCGCAAGCGTCGCCTCCAGCCAGGCGCGCCCCGCCCTGAAACCCCGTTCGGCGAAGCCGGCGCCACCGGCCTGTGCATCGTGCACGAACACCGTGGGCGCGAGCGTCTGCGGGTGCAGCGCCGTCGACAGTCCGCCAATGTCCCAGCGGTCGCAGGTGGCCAGCAGTGGCAGCATGCCGATCATGGCGTGCTCGGCGGCGTGCAGGGCGCCCGGCAGCTCATCCGCCTTCAGGCCCGCGCGGGCGGTGAGCTCCACCGGCACCGTCCACCACGCCGACGCCGTCGGCAGCACATGCTCGGGCATGGACAGCGGATGCTGAGAGACCACCTCCATACCCGGCAGCGCGAGCTTGTTGTAACCGACCACCTGGCTGGTGACCTCCACCGAGCCGAAGGCCCACACCACGCCGTCGGCCCACTCCTGCCGCTCCCGCTCGGCGACGATGCGCACCGAGCTCTGCTCGCGCGCCCGGGTGCGGTAGCCGACCGCCGTCCGGCGGGTGACGACGGCCGCCTCCTCGGTCAGCTCCTCCACCAGGTAGGTGCGGCCCTGGTGGATGTAGACCGCCCCGGGGTGGACGGTGGAGTCCGCGGACGCCCCGGACACGGTGCCGACGACGGCGCCGGTCGCCTCCTCCACCACGGGCACGTCCGCCGGACCGTCCCCGCGCAAGGAGGTCAGGTCCTGTGCCCGGCCCGGCAGGCTCGTGTTCCAGAACCAGCCGGTTGGGCGGCGTCGCAGCGCCCCGCGGGCGGCGAGCTCCGTCAGTAGGGACTCGTCGGGCAGGCCGAACAGGGGCAGGTCGTCGGTGCGCAGCGGCGACTCCGAGGCCGCCGCGCATAGGTGTGGGGCCAGCACGTAGGGGTTGGCGGGGTCGAAGACAGTGGCCTCCGGGGCGGCGAACACGTCCTCCGGGTGGTGGACCAGGTAGGCGTCCAGCGGATTGTCGGAGGCGATCAGCACCGCCACCCCGCGGCTGCCGGCCCGCCCGGCCCGTCCCGCCTGCTGCCACAGGCTCACCCGGGTTCCCGGCCAGCCGGCGATGATCACGGCGTCCAGGCCGGTGACGTCGATGCCCAGCTCGAGGGCATTGGTGGTGGCCAGGGCCCGCAGGCGGCCGTGGCGCAGGTCCTGCTCCAGGGCGCGCCGCTCCTCGGGCAGGTAGCCGCCCCGGTAGGCGGCGACCGTGCCCGCCAGCTCCGGCTGGGACAGGCCGAGCGTGTGCCGAGCGCGCTCGGCCACGATCTCCGCGCTGCGGCGCGAGCGGACGAACACCAGCGCCCGGGCGCCCACGCTGAGCAGGTCCACCAGCAGCTCGGCCGCCTCTACGACGGCGCTGCGGCGGGCGGCCGGGTCCTCCGTCGGGTCGGCCGTGTCCGGGCCGACGGGCGTGGCGGGCCGGGAGGCGGGGGATGGCGCCGGTGGGTGCGGCGAGTCTGCCTGGCTGGTCGGCGTCTGCGCCGAGGAGGGGTCGTCTTCCACCGAAGATGCGGTCACATCGCCCGGGTGGTTCAGGCGAGGGTCGGCGGCGGGGAAGTCACTCGCCTGCGCCAGGGCCGCCACCGAGTTCTCCCAGGCCGCCCAGGGATCCAACAGGGCCGGCTGCCACAGGGCGAGGGTGTGCTCACCGGTGGGGGCGGCGTCGTCGGTGATGGCGGTGATGGCCTCGGGCTCCGCCCCGATCAGGCGGGCCGCCGTGACTGCCGGCTCGGCCGCCGTCGCCGACGCACACAGCACCACGGGCTCGGGGCCGTGCGGGCGCAGGCGGCGCACCAGCCGCAGCAGCCGACGCAGCACCAGGGCCACGTGGGCGCCGAGAATGCCGCGGTAGGCGTGGCACTCGTCGACCACCACGTAGCGCAGCGAGCGCAGCAGGCGGTTCCAGCGCTCGTGGCCGGGCAGGAGCGAGAAGTGCAGGAAGTCGGGGTTGGTGAGGACGACGTCGGCGTGGGCGCGGGCCCAGTCGCGTTCGGGCAGCGGAGTGTCGCCGTCGCAGGTGGCGGCGTGCACCGTGCGCAGTGAGCCGCCCGGCACGCCCGCCTCGCGCTGAACCGACTCCAACTCGGTGATCAGGCGGCCCAGGGCGGCGGCCTGGTCGGCAGCGAGTGCTTTGGTGGGGGACAGGTACAGGGCGGTGGGGCGGCGCCCGTAGGCGGAAATGTGGCTATCGGTGTCTGCGCGCTGGGCGGCCAGGACCTCCGAGAGTGCGGGCAGCCAGGCGGCCAGGGACTTGCCCGAACCGGTGCCGGTGGCGAGCACGGTGTGGTGGCCGCAGTGAATGGAGTCGGCGGCGGCAACCTGATGCGTCCAGGGGCGGTCCACGCCCAGGCGGGCGTAGGCGGCGATCAGGTCGGGGTCCGCCCAGGCGGGCCACTCGCCGTGGCGGCCGGGGCGGGCCGGGGTGCGCTGCAGGTGGATCAGCCGGCTGTCGCGCGCGCCGATGCCTTCGAGCAGGTCGGTGAGGTTGCGCGCGGGCGAGTGCGGCTGGGTGGTCATGGGGCAAGTGTGCCGCAGGGGCCTGACGGGAACCGATAGCCGGGTGGTCGGGCGGGGGTGAGGTGGAGAGAGCGGGGCGGTTCCGAGTGGAGCCGTTGGGGTTGTGTAGGTTCCGGGCGGGGCCGGCGCCGGGTGGGGCCCGTCCCGAGCGACGCAGGTTTCGTGCGGGGAAGGGCCGGCCCGGGTCGAGCCGGTGCGGCTGCACACTGGAACTGTCAGGACAAAGTCGGCCGATCGTGTCTTTTCGTTGAAATCACGCGGAAATGGCGATTGGGCTGGAGATTGGTGATGACGCTCCAGTGTGCAACGAGGGCCTCGTTGCACACTGGAGGTGTTCTGCCGCCGAGGCTGTTTCAGTGAAACCGCGGAATCGCACGGAATTGGGAGTCGGCGTCGGAACGGTTGCGTGCAAGTCGGAGCCTTATGGGCATATACGTGATCGGCGACCGCGAGGCATGGACGCGATGCCGCTGCTTCCGCGATCTCGGTGGTGCTCTTCCGAGTCGCAGCTGGGTGCCAAGCCTTACTCATGAGCAGATTGCGTCCCGCGCCATCCCGGGAGGACCTCGTAATCATGGGGTTGTCGCGAGTAGGAGCATCTTGCTAGCATTTTACGAAAGTGTTAGCAGGAGGCTGTCATGGCAGATGTTCTGGTTCGGAACCTGCCCGATGGGACCCACCGGGCATTGAAGGCGCTGGCGAAGTCGCATGGTCGCAGCATGGAGGCCGAGATACGGCAGATCCTGGGACGGGCTGTTGCCGCGAATGACCGGCCCGGCCTTGGTTCGCTGCTGACTTCGATACGCGACGAGGTCGGGCCTGTGGAACTCGACATGGATCGTGACGACGCTCCCTATGTCCCGGTGGACCTGTCGTGATCATTCTCGATACGAATGTCATCTCCGAGCCGTTGCGTAGTGCACCGGAGCCGGCGGTTGTTGAATGGCTCGATCGGCAGCCTCAGGAGTCGCTGTTCGTGACCGCCCTGACGCTTGCCGAGTTGCGGCGGGGTGTCTTGGCCCTGCCGGAAGGGCGACGACGAGACACGCTCCAGTACCGATTGGAGGAGACGCTGCTGCCGTTCTTCAGTGACAGGGTCCTTCCGTTCGATGATGCTGCCGCAAGCGCGTGGGCGCAGTTGCAGGCGCGGGCAGCCGCCAAAGGGCGCCCCCTGCCGGTGATGGACTCCCTTATCGGGGCAATCGCGTATGCCCACTCGATGACACTGGCCACGCGGAATGGGCGCGACTTCAAGCCAATGGGATTGAAACTCATCGATCCGTGGACGGCATGAGTACCGGTTCGGTTGGCGCCTCAGACGGCATCTGCCACGATTACCGTATGCGCATCGAATCGCTCGGCTCGCTTACCGAGGCGGCGCTTGCCACAGCCGCTGACGGGGCCGTCTACGGGCGCGGCCCAGGCCTGGTGGACGCGGTCGGCGAACTTCGAATCGCTGACGGCGCCCGGGCGGCGGCGCCCGCACGACTTCACAACACCACCCGCCTGCGCAAGCAGCTGGAGAGGAACATTGACGACTCCAGCGGCGTGGCAGTCGATGTCTGCCAGCGCGCCGTGAGGCTCTACGCCCGCGCCTGCTGCGCGAGCCCGCCCGCGCCTGCTGCGCGAGCCCGCCCGCGCCTGCTGCGCGAGCCCGCCCGCGCCGGGCAAGCTTGGGCGCTAGCTGGCTAAGTTCCGCCTGGAATCCTCCGGGTGGCCCTCGCTCACCCTGGCGGAGTTCCTGCCGGCGCTGGGGAACGAGGGCCTGAACGTCTGCCGGCGTGCGGCGGCCAAGGCGGAGGCGGCAGCCGAGACCGAGGGGAGGAGCCCGGACTTTGAGCTGAAGCAGATGCTGCTGGAGCTAGCCGATCACGACGGCGACGTCGACCGCGCCGTCCAGCTGCTGAGCCTGGGCGAGCACGCCGAGTACGGGGCGATCGTCGAGCGGCTGCTTGCTGCGGGTCGCCGTCGGGAGGCAATGGCCTACCTGGACCGGGCGGTCGACGAGGGGTGCGTGTCCATGAGCAACCTGGACTACTGACGCAGGCGAGGTGGCGGGTACTGGATTGATCTGCTGCGTGCGGCCGAGCTGTACCGCGAGGGCGGGCGCGACGAGGACGAGCTGGACATGGTTCGCGCCCTGTTCCGTCGTGCGCCCGCGCCGGAGATGCTCGACGTACTCACCACGGTCGGTGGCTGGACGGGCCGGGAGGATGCGGAGCGGGATGAGGTGCTGGCCGCGGCTGCCGACGGCGTGGCAGGCGGCGGGGCGACGGAGTCTAATGATGCGCTTCGGAGGGAAGCCGCGTGGCGGGGGCTGGTGTGCGGCCGGTGCCGGGGCGCCCGGCGCGGGCCGTTGGGTTGTGAGGCGGGGGTGACGGTCCTTGGTGCCCGGGGCCGTCTACTACGCCGGTTAGGGCTTTAGTACGCCGGTTAGGTGTCTGTTGAAGGGCTCCGGAGCCTTCAGCACAGGTCTAACAGGCGTAGTAAACGCCGAAGGGGCGTACCCAACACACTCTGCTGCCCCGCAGCCTCAGCACCGGCAGACCGTGGCGTCGCGGAGACCCGCACCGTCAATCGCCACACCCCCAAGCCGGAAGAACCTGGTTGGCCAGAGGGTCCGGTCAACACCGTCGTGCACCTGTTCTACGGCGTCGGTGGGGATCCCGGGCGGGTTGAGTCTTTCCGAACCGGATCGAGATCACCAGCCCGGGAAGGTTTCAGGGGCCGGTGAATCCCGCTGATCCGGCCTCGATCAGCCGGGATCCCCGGGCCACCCGGAGGGCGGTCAATAGCGGGGCGGGCCGCATATCAGGCAGCATGAGGCCTTCCGACGCCCTCCGGGCGCGCCTGCCCTGCTGGCGTCGGTGAGAGCCCAAACCCTGAGAGGAAGAACGTGCCACACATCGTCACGCAAGACGGAACCCGGCTCTACTACGAGGACTTGCCCGCCAAGGAATCGGGCGCGGCGGAGGAGACGCTCCTGGTGATCCACGGCCTGGGCTCCTCCCACTATGACCTGGCGGAGTTCATCAACGACCTGAATCAGGACTACCGGGTGGTCTTCTACGACCAGCGCGGGCACGCCGATTCCGACCGCGCCCGCATGCACCTGAACGTGCGCACCCTCGGGCAGGACCTGAACGACGTCGTCGAGCAGCTCGGGCTGGACGGCGTCACGGCCGTCGGCCACTCCATGGGGGCTGCCGCCATCTTCAGCTATGTGGGCCAGTATGGAACCGGGCGCCTGCGGCGCATCGTCGCGGCGGACATGTCGCCGTACCTGCGCAACGACGGCTGGAAGGGCGGCATCGGCAGAGGCGAGTGGACCGATGAGGACTTCCACCGCGATCTGGACCGCCTGTTCGACGACGGCGGCTACGGTTCTTGGTACATCGCCAAGACCCTCATGAACCCGAAGCTGCAGAACCTGCCGGCCGACCAGGAGGAAGAGGCCATTGAGGCGATGCGTGAGTCGGTCGACCCGCTGTCCTTCGCTGCTCTGTGGTACTCGCTGTTCCGCACCGACCAGCGCCCGGTGATGGACCGGATCGACGTGCCCTTCCTGTATCTGATGCCCGAGATCCCGCTGTACTCGACGGTGAACACCGATTACATACGCGCGCATGTCACCGGCGGCTTCACCCTGGCCGACGACTTCCCCGACACCACGCACCTGATGCTGTCGGAGGCGCCTCACGAGGCTGCCGCCCGCGTGCGGGCCTTCGTGGTGGGCGACTAGCAGGCGCTGCAGGGAAGGCTTCAGTCAGGCGTCTTGGAATGTCGCGCGCAGGTGGCCGCGCCGACGTCGCTTGGCCGAGGCGGACCGGTAGACGTTCGCCTTGCCGGGACTATTCCGCGGTGGTGATGGTGATGCGACCGCCCAGGGCGCGGACCACCCGGGCGACCGTTTGGAAGGACGGATTGCCAGTGTCGGATAGGGATTTGTACAGGGACTCGCGTCCGACGCCGACCTGCTCCGCTATCCCGCTCATGCCCTTGGCGCGGGCGATATCGCCGAGGGCTGCTTGAAGCAGCTTGGGATCGTCCTGCGCGGCGGCCTCGTTCAGGTAGGCGATGATCGCGTCGTCATCGTCCAGGTAGTCGGCCGCGTCCCAGCGTATGAGGCTCATGTCCAGTCTCCTGTTCTCCTGAGGTCCTCGAGTATCGTGCGTGCCTTGCTGATGTCGGCGCGTTGGCTTCCTTTGCTGTCCCCGAGGAGCAGATCGTATCCTCTGAGATACGGTCTGTCATGTCGTCGCCTCCCTTCGATTCGCATCGCGGCCACAGTAGGTCTCGTCTCTGACGTGAATTAGACCGGGATCGCTGTTGCACTCGTGCTGAGTCGCCCGAAGGGAGATCCGTCGGCGTGGCTCCGAGGAGCTGGAGATCTGGCTGGGGAACTATCGGCGAGCACGGTAGCGCCGCCCCGGTGCCTGGTACTCATTCGGCCCCGCGTACCCCTTCCAGCAGGGGACTGGCCTGGCCGGACCAGGAAATGGCCAGTTGGTCGCGGGCGCGCGTGGCGGCCACGTACAGCAGCGAGCACTCGCGCAGCAGCGCATCGTCGTGATCGGCCTCGGAGTACTCCTGCTCCCGCAGGGACCGGGGAATGGCCTCCACGGACACGTCGAAGAGCAGCACTTTGCGGAATTCCAGCCCCTTGGCGCGGTGCATGGTCATGACCACCGGCCGGCCTCGGCCGACGGCCTCGCGGTCCACGGGGCGCACCTCCACGCCTCGGTGCGCCAGGCCGGTGACGACGTTGTCCCGCTGGTAGCGGTCGCGCACCAGGATGGCGATGGACTCCGGGGCGCCCGCCCCCGAGTCGCGGTCCTCCTCGAGCCACAGGTTCAGCAGTGCCGCAGCATCATCGAGTTCGGCGGCATGGTCCTTGGCGTGTAGCAGCAGCGGGTCGGGCCCGGAGCGCGGGGACACATAGTGGTGCTGCTCCGCCTGGCCCTCCAGGTCTTCGAACGTGCCGCGTTCCAGGATCTCGAAGGCCAGATCCAGGTTCTGCCGGGTGGTGCGGTAGTTGCGCGTCAGCCGCCGCGACCTGCCCCGCACCTGAATGCCGTAGTGACTGAGCGTGATCTTCTTGCCGTAGATCCGCTGGTGTGAGTCCTCCGCCAGGAACAGGTCATCGGGCCCGGGCTCGACCAGCGCGCGCAGCAGCTGCAGGTGGGCCGGCGTGAGGTCCTGCGCCTCATCCACCAGTACGTGCCGGTACGGCCGGGGCACTCCGCGCTCCGCCTGCGCATCCAGCCAGGCGGCGGCAAGCGCCAACAGCTCGGCGAAGGAGGCGACGCCGAGCTCGGCACTGCGGTCCCGATACTTCTCGATCACGTTCCACACGGCTGCGCGCTTGTGCCGGTCCAACGCCACGCCTCGGCCCGGCCGCCGGATGCGCAGGTACTGCTGGAGCGTGGTCACTCGCTGCGGCAGCACTACCAGTTCGTACTCCGACTCCAAGAAGTCCTTGGAGCGCAGGTTCTCCGGCAGGTCATCGCCGGTCAGGGTCAGGGCGTCATCCCACAGGTTCTTCCGGGTCACGGCCAGCACGTTCGTGCGCCGCCTGCCGAGCACCTGCGAGGCGGTGTCGGCGATGGCGTCCCCGGCCCGCTGGAAGATCGCCCGGGCCACCTTGTCCAGTCCGCTGACCATTAGGCCGGGCTGTCCCACCTGCTCGGTGAAGTTGAGCGACGGCTCGAGCTCCGCCACCTGCCGACGCAGGTCGTCGGCCAGGTTGCGCGTGTAGGTGGTCAGCAGGATGTGCGGCTCCTGCCCGGCTGCGGCGTCACGCCTGGCCAACTCGACGGTACGGTGCACGGCGACGACGGTCTTACCCGTCCCGGCACCGCCGGAGATACGCATCGGTCCGTTCGGGCGACTTTCCACCAGTGCTCGCTGCTGGGGGTGGAGGAAAACCTGCCACTGGGCGAAGGTGAGTCCGTCGATGGCGCGGCGCAGGTCCTCATCGTTCTCGATCCAAGTGAAGGAGGAGCGGGCGGCGCGCGTGCGCAGTCCCTCGATCAGCTCCGAGTCGGAGGAGTCGGCGGCCACCTGCTCCGGGCGGCGCAACTGGAAGTCATCGCGGACGTCATCGATTGTGGAGCCCGTGGCCAGGGCAAGCAGCGCCTCCCCCTGCCAGGGCACCTCCGCGGTGGTGGCCAGGTCCAGCAGCTGGGATTCGCGGGTGGCTGCCAGCGCAGCGGCGGCGAGCGTGACGTCGATGCCGAGCTCGTCGCGCAGCACCTCGATGCTGAGGCCCTGCGGCCAGGTGGGGGCGGCATCGCGACTGGCGACGACGACGGCGTCCTCCAGGACCGTCGCCGCGGCATCCGGGGCAGACGCAGCGGCGGCCCCTGTTCCTGCGGCGGCCCCGGCTCCCGTTGCCTGACCGTCCTGCACCGCCCCCGAGGTCGGGTGCGCAGGCGATCCCGACGCCGCGGCGGAAGCAGCGTCCTGACGCGCCTGGGCGTTGGCGGCCTGGAGGCGGGCGGCCTCGCGCGCGATCTCCGCGGCCTCACGCTGGGCGGCATCCAGCTTGGCCTGCGCCTCTCGCCGGGCCTGCTCGACGGCGTCGGCCCCCTGTGCGATGGCGTCCTGAATCCGGGTCACCTCGGTGATGCCGTTGGCGGGGTTGATGCGTACGGTGACGGATTCGGCGATCTTGATCGCATCGTCGTGTGGCCAGATGCCGTGGAAGACATAGACGGGCTCGGCATCCGCGTTCAGCTCGAACAGCACCGCCCGGTAGAAGTCGGTCACCCGGGCCGTACGCACGCGCCGGTCCCGAGCATTCCGGATCGGCTCCACATGCAGACCGGCGCTGGTGGCGTCGCCGGCGAGCTTGTTCAGGAACGGGCCGATCTTGGCTTGCAGTGACGGATCCTTGGCGGTCGCGTCCTTGACCTTGCTGCTCGGCCAGACGATTGCGGGCATATCAGTGTTCCTTCAGGAGTGCGGAGACTTCTGCGGCGGTGGCTGCGGGGTCATCCCCGGCGACGACGGCCCGCCAACCGGCCGCCTGCAATACTGCCACGTCGCCTTCGAGCGGCTGGTAGACGACGGCGACCCGCTGCTCCTTCCACGACAGCTCGGTCATGACGCCGTCGGCGGCCTCCTGCCCCTCGCCGTCGCGGGCAATGCCGGCCCGGGCCAGGTGGGGCAACAGGGCCCGGACTTCCTCAGCCATGAGCGTGGTGTCAACGGCGTCCCAGCCGAGCTCATGCATGGTTTCGACGGGGACCCCGCTGCCGCTGACGGCGGCCTCGGCGGCGGCCCGTTCCTGCAACTCGGTCAGGGCAAGGGAGGTGGTGGTGATGGTGACGGGCGCCTGCGCCAGGGCGAGCACGTTGCTGAGTCGCAGCCAGGTGCGCCAGGACTCGGCGTGAACCGGAGAGGCCAGGGCCTCCTCGGAGTCGTCGAGCACGAGCGCCATGCCGGTGGTGGCGGTGCCGGTGAGCTGTATTGCCAGAGACAGGTGATCGGCCACGAACACCGAGCAGGAGGTCTGGGCGGAGGTCGTGGTCGGTTCGGGGAGACGGCTGCCGGGGCGCAGCGCCCGCAGCGCTTCCCACAGGGGGTCATTGTTAGGACTGGTGGCGGGCGCATACCGCATGGCGGCGCCCCCGGCCAGGGGCAGGTGACGGGTGGCGCCGAGGATGAGCGGGCTCCAGACGGAGTCGGCCAGGGCGCTGAGGGCCGTGCCGGTAGGGCCCTGACCGTCGGCGTCGTCCAGCAGCATGGTCACCAGCAGCTCCATGGGGCCGCCGCGCCAGGCGGTCAGGGCCTGCTCGGTGACGGCGCCCGCACGGGTGGGGCGCGGCATCCCGGTACGCAACTGGGTGACGGCGGGATCGTCGAGCCAGATGGGTTCCCATGCGTCCGTCAGGTCCTCAAAGCCCAGGGAGATGACCCGGTATCCGTGTGCGCGCAGACGGGCCCGCTTGGCGGCGTCGTCGGCGAGCCGGTTATGGGACAGGCTGGCGTGGTAGCCGCGGCCGTCGGTGTAGACCGCGATGGGAGAGCGCCCCAGTGGCCGCTGGCAGGTGAAGTCGGGGCGGGTGCCGTGAGCGTCGAGCTGCGGCCGGATGCGCCAGCGGCCACCGTCCAGGTCGAGCGCGGGCGCGCCGGAGGGGCTGGCCACGGTGGTCACGTTCATGGTCTTGCTCAGTCGCCGCGCCAGCACGGTGCGGAAGCTGGCCTCCAGGGGACTCTCGCCAACGCCGGCGTGTACCGGCTCATCGGTCACCGCCCAGGTGGGCACGTGCGGGTCGAGGTCGGTGAACAGTTCCTCCTCATCCATGCCCAGCAGTTGCCGCAATGCATGCAGCGCGGCAGCGCGGGTCACTCCGGCGGATACCGCATGGGGCTGCAGGCAGCGGTGGCACATGGCGGCGTCCTCACCGCGGCACGGACATTCCTCCAGGTGCCGGCCGGTGGTGACGATCAGCTCCCACAGTCGTTCGGGGCCGTCGAAGTCCGTCAGGTAGCCGGTGCCGCCGGGGACCGCGTCGTGCAGGAGCAGGGCGGGGCGGGTCTCCCCGGCCTCGCCGTCCGCCACCGGGTAGGGGACGGAAGTGATCGCCAGGTGGTCGGGGGCGCCGCCGGTCAGCAGCTCCAGGCCGAGCAGGATTGCGGAGGCCAGGGAGGTCAGGCCCTCCCGGTAGCCGACCAGCCCCACCGGGAGCACCAGGGCGATGGCCTCGGTGGTCAGCTCCCGCATCAGGTCCACCTGGATCACGTGCTCCTTGGGGTCGGTGCGGTGCTCGCACCAGGGCCGGTGTTCGGAGGGGCTGGAGACGCCGGTGTCCGTGTCGAGCTTGCCGCAGGCCTCGCACAGTCGGAAGTCGCGGGAGGAGACCGGCAGGGAGGCGACCTGGTCCACGGCCTGCCCCGCCAGGGCCCGCCCGGTGTTGAGCCAGCGCAGGGTCAGGCCCCGGTAGCGGACCAGTCCGAAGCCGGAGGCGCTAACGCTCCACTTGCGCTTGACCCGCTCCGGGTTGAAGTCGGCCAGGGGAAGCACCTCGAAACCGGTGCGGATGCGTTCCTCGCTGCCGTCCCCGATGCGGGCGTCATCCTTGGAGACGTCGGCGAAGACCCGGTTCAGGCGCAGCACCCTGCGGGCGCGCCCCACATCGGCGATGGCGGTGTCATGGCAGCGGGGGCACTGCGCGGGGGCGGCGGGCACCTCCTCCTGCGGGGGCCGGACGTCCACGTAACCGCAGGCCTGGCAGCACAGCCACCACTGCGCCTGCCCACTCAGCCCGGAGCCGTCAACGCCCTGGATACCCATCTCCATGCCGTGGGTGTAGAAGGTGGCGCCGGGCGCGAACTCGCTCAGGGCGTGGGCGGAGGGACGGTCGACGTCGTAGGGCTCGGAGTGGAACTCGTCGTTCTCCGGGTTGCGCCAGGACACCCGGGCGGACAGGCGCACCGTGTCATCGATCAGGGCGTAGTTGGGCAGCACCCCGTGCCGTTCCAGGGCGGAGATCCAGTGCTCCTGCTCCAGGTCCACCAGGCGGGCCTTGATGGCGGTTAGAGTGCCTTCGGCGGCGCGCAGGGCCCGCTGGTCCTCCTCGGTGGGATTAGGCCGCTGCGTGGCGGCCCGCAACTCGGACAGGGCGTCATCGACCTGCTTGCGCTGGCGGCGCAGCTGCTCGGCCTCGGCCCGGTGCTCGGCCACGGCCCGCTGCAGCATATCCCGGGGTCCAGCGCCGTCGTCGTGCCGGATCCAGGCCTCCAGGCGGGTCAGTGCCGGGGGGCGGTTGGTGAAGGTGGCGGCAAAGCTGCGCGCCAGGATCGCCCCGTCACGGGAGATCCGCTCGCATACGGCGCCTATGAAGGAGTCGTCGCCCCCGCTCAGGGCGGTGCGGGCGTCGCCGCTGCGCCCGCCGGAGGGCACAGCGGGGTGATTCTCCCGGGCGAGCACGTCGATCACGTAGGCGATGAACTGGGGGCGAAGGATCTCCTCCGCCCCCAGGTAAGTGGACGGCGGCCTGACCGATCCGTCCAGCAGGCTGGCGGGGTCCTTGAGCCGAGGCAGCTGCTCACGCCTGCCGGGCACATACGCCAGCGCCAGGGCGGAGCCGTTGCGCCTGCCCGCACGTCCGACCCGCTGCACGTAGGAGGCGACCGTGTCCGGCAGGGAGCCGAGCATGACGGTGGACAGGTCCCCGATGTCGATACCCATTTCCAGGGTGGGGGTGGCCACCAGCACGTTGGGGTCGCCGGGCCTCTGTACGGGGCGTTTGAAGCCGGCCTCCGCGGCGGCGCGCTCCTCGGAGTCCAGCAGTGAGGTGTGCTCGTGGGCGTCCACGCGCCGCACATGCGCCCCGGCGTACATGTCCCGGTAGAAGCTCTCCGCCTGGTGCGCTCGGGCCTCAAGGGTGCCGGGACAGTCGGCGGTCAGGCAGTGGGCGCCGTCGAGCTGGTCCACGGTGGCTGCGGCCGCCGGCAGCTGGCTGCGGCAGGTGTCGCACACCAGGAGCAGTTCCTCCCCGGTGGCGTCGTGAAGCGGGGAGACGATGACGCGTTCGGCGGGGATGCCGTAGACGGTGCCGCCGGTGTTGGTTGTGGTGGCGGAAACGATCTCCGCCTTGGCCAGGCCGGCCAGCAGGGCGCGGGCGAAGCGGGCGGCGTGCGTGGGGGTGACATGCAGGCATTTGCGGGTCCAGGTGGCGTACCAGGACTGCGGGGAGCCGACGGGCACGAAGGCGGAGCGGCGCGTGTCCAGACTGCCGCCGACCTGGGGGAAGGCAGGCGCGGTGCGGCCTGCGGGGAAGGCGGGCTGCCCCTGGCGCCGGTTGCGCTTGTACCAGATCCACAATCGCTTGCCGTCGTCGCGCTTGTAGCGGGTCAGCCATTCGTGGTCGATGGCGCCGTCGCGGCGCATGTGCTCCAGCGTGCCGCGCACCCAGGCGAGCAGGTCCCTGTCACCGACGCCGTCGAATCCGGGCAAGGTCTGCTGCTCGCCGCCGTCCTCACCGATGGCCGCGCGGGCCAGGCGGTTCAGGGCGCCGGCGCGTCCGGCGGACACGTGCACGGTGACGGAGCCGGTGGCCTCCAGGGTGCGCCCGTAGGTGGACTGGAGGCCGACTTCCAGGGAGATGTCGAACAGGAGCCGACGCCGCACGTAATCCCGGGCGGTGCGCCGCCTGCGGGCGGTGGCCTGCGGATCCCAGTAGGGCTTGAAGCGCTCATGCTCGGCCAGGGCGGAGGGCACCAGCCGGTAGCGGTCGAAGGCGCTGGCATCGGCGGCGTCGAGGGCGGCATCCGCCCAGGCATCGATCGGCATGTCCGCGGTGAGTGCGCCGCGCAGGGCGGAACGCAGGCTCATGGTGTGGGAGCGCTGGTCCACGAATCCGGCCCGGTGGGCGGCGTCCTGCACGGAGTCGGTGAAGATCAGGGCACGCTTCTCGGCGTCGTCGAGGGCGTCATCGCCGAACAGCGTGGTCAGGGAGACCGACAGGAGCGTGGCTACGGCGGAGCCGAGGAAGCGGATGGAGTCGGTGGCGCCGCAGGAGGGGCACTCGTCGTGGGTGGAGCCGTCGGCGACGGCACGCTCGTCCCCGGTGAGGGTGAGCACGGGCAGGAAGCGGCCCTCCCGGGTTTCCAGGTCGGCGTCCTGCGGCGGGCGGGTGAGTAGTTCGCGGCCGTCCACGGAGTACCAGCGCAGGCCGGGGTGGCGGGTTTCGGGGCTGAGGTCGCCGGCGTCGAGGCGGGCGCGGTAGTCGGCCTCCTCGCCGGGGGCGTGCAGTAGGGCGCGGAAGCGCGTGTCCCCCAGCAGGTGGTCGCGGCGGATGGTGGACTGGTCGTGCTTCTCGCCCTGCCCGGTGGGGGCCAGGACAATGCCCCAGCCGGAGCGGCCACAGGAGCGGCAGTATACGGCGGGGCGGGCCGGCACGTCATCCTCGGTGGGGGCGGGGGCGTCGTCGGACCAGCTGAAGGCGGCGCGGGTGTCCAGGGCCCGATCGACGCGGGTGACCTCCCTAATCCACATGGTGACCTCCACGCCGACGGCGCTACGGTCCGGGGTGCCGTTCAGGCCGGCGCGAATGGCGGATAGTGCCGCGAGGATGGTGGCCAGGGCCAGGCGGGCGGTCTCCGGATCGGGGGCGGGGCCGAACAGGCGGTAGGCGAGATCGCTCAGGGCGGTGGCGTGCTCGGCGGCGCGGATCAGTTCCACCACGTCCGGGTGGGAGTGCAGGGCGGCTGCGAGTACCGGGGCGTCGGGGAGCGCCTCGAACGGATCGGCCGGATCGGTCGGGTCAGCCAGGGGCGAGGCGAGGGCGGCGCCCGGGCTGTCGGAGTCTGGGGCGCTGGCGGCGTCGGGACGCCGGTACAGGGCGGTGACGGTGTCGGCGAGGAGCGCGGCGGGGTCGGTGGCGCCCGCACGAGCGAGGTCGGCGAGCGCCTGGAGGGCCGGCCCGGTGAGGTTGCGTAGGCGGACGGGCTCGCCGAGTGCGCCGGCGGGGATGGCGGCGCGGCGGGAGACGGACCACTGCTCCAGGTTGGCGCGGGACTCCAGGACGACGGCGTCGGCGGGCATGTCCACCCCGAACACGTCGCGGGCGAAGGCGAGCATGCGGGTGGGGTCGCCGCCGTCACCGAGGGTGGCGGAGGTGGCCACGGGGCAGACGGGCCCGAGCGGGGAGGCGTCGAAGGCCTGCCGGCGCGGGTCGTCGCCGGGCAGCAGGTCGCGCAGGGCCAGGCCGAGGCGGCGCAGCAGCATGGCCACGTCGGTGCCCTGGGCGCCGTCGTAGGTGTGGAACTCGTCCAGCACCAGGTAGGTGAGGGAGGCGGCGGAAGCCCGCCACAGTTCGCGATCCTCGGGGCGCAGCAGGAGCTGATCGAGCATCTTGTAGTTGGTCAGCAGGATATCCGGCGGGGACTGGCGCAACTGGCGCCGCTTGGTGATGAGGGAGTCGGCGGTGACGCGGCTGTGGTCCTGGGCGGTGTCGCCGGTGTAGAGGCCGGCGGTGACGCCGGCCAGGGCCGGGTCGGAGGCGAGCAGGCGGGCGAGGCGGGCGGCCTGGTCGGCGGCCAAGGCGTTCATCGGGTAGAGGATGAGCGCCTTGATACCGGTGATGCCCTGGGAGCGGGCGCGCAGCACGTGGTCGAGGACGGGGTGGAGGAAGGCCTCGGTCTTGCCGGAGCCGGTGCCGGTGGTGACGATGGTCGGCTCGGGGCGGTGACCGTCCTTGGTGGTCAGGCGCCGGTAGGCGTCTTCCTGGTGCCGGTAGGGGGCGAGCCCGGGGTCCCAGTCGAGGGCGTCGGAGCGGGCGCTCGCGGGCAGGTAGGGCAGGCGCAGCCGCACGTAGGGGCCGACGAAGATGCCCTGCTCGGGGTCCTGGAGGAAGTCGGCGAGGGCCCGCCGCGGCTCCGCGTCCGTGAGTGCGAAGTTGGTGGAGAGGTAGTCGACGATGGAGCGGCGTATGCGTTCGGCCTGGAGGCTGGGCAGCAGGAGGGACATGGGTCAGCCTCGCGGGCCGGAGGGGCGGGGGAGGGGGCTGAGCCCGGCTTTGGGGGTGAGGCGGCGCGCCCGGCACGGGGCGGTAGGACGCGGACGGCGGGCCCGGCGGGAGATGCGGCTCACAGGGGCGAGGGTACCGCAGGGGTTGGGGTGGTTCGAGGGAGTTGGCCTGCGATTACCGTGTTGGGCGTTTGCATCGTTATCATGGTAACTGTTGTTGACGCGTGCATCGCATGGAAACTACGCTTACCGCCGTGGGGTACTTGGAGAGCGCGTGGAGGCATGGCATCTCTCGTGAGGACATCAACCATGCGCTGAGTAACCCCGTGATCGTTCACTACTTAGACGGGTATGTGATCGTCGTCGGTCCGTCGAGGTCCGGCCAGCTTCTGGAAATCGGTGTAAATGACGACGATCTCGTCTTTCATGCGATGCATGCACGCGAGAAGTTCTTGAGGAGGAAGTGAGTCATGAGGACTGTTGAAGAGATGGTCGATGAGGTCGAGAACGCCAACGGGGGAGAGGGGCCTGATCCTGTAGTGACGGTCGATGACCCAGCCCTTGCAAGGATTGCCGTCGCGCAGATACGTGTGCGCGCCGCCGAGCGCGCACTCGATGAGGCCGTGATGGCGGCACGCGAATCTGGGCAGTCGTGGCAGGCGATCGGCGATGTGCTTGGCATGACCCGCCAAGGAGCGAACAAGCGCTTCCACGCTGCCTGACTTCCGCGTGCTTGCGGGCGGCGCTGGTTAGGAGCTGTGGGGTAGACCCGCCCCTCTGGCGCGAAGAAGCTGGTCGGAGGGCGGGGTGAGTGGCGCGTACGCAGCGGCGACTACCGCATCGTCTACGAGATCGACAACGGTGTGCTGCTGGTTCTGGTCCTCGCCGTCGGGCACCGCCGTGAGGTCTACCGGCGCAGGTAGCGAAGGAGGACCCGTACGTGTTCGTGCCTGGCGCCGACGTAGCAGACATTTAAGGAGATGTACCCAAGGGTCGACCGGCGTAGTAGACCCAGCGGCCGCAGGGACGAGGAACTGCCGCCCACACCGCCAACCACCACGCCCACCAAGACGAAGAGCCAAAAAAAATCCAGATGTCAGCGGCCGACGACGCCGATCCCTGGCTCGGTCACCTCGATCCGAGGACATACCAGGCATGAAGCGCTAAGCTCGTACTGGCACTGTGAGTCGCAACGCAGTGCTGCTATCAGCAATGCACTTAAGGGGACTAACCGGTGACTAGATCCAACTCGGGCGCTCGCATGAACTGCCGTGCTGCTGTTCGCAAGTTCGGAAAGCTGCTGACTTAGCGGTGGAACTGAAACTTAGCTGAGAGGTGCGATTAGTAACGTCAATAGTGAATGCTACCAATTCGAAGGTTATGACGTGAGAGTAAGACGGCTTGATATCAAGAACTTTAGGGGTATCTCTGAGGGCAGCGTGCTCTTCCAGAGGCACACCCTGCTGGTCGGAGGAAACAATATCGGTAAGTCAACGGTGTGTGAGGCGCTTGAGCTCGCTCTCGGTCCAGACCGCCTCTACCGGCGGCCTGTAATTGATGAGCATGATTTTTCGCGTGGGATGTACCGTGACGATGACGGAAATCCGCTAGACATTCAGATTGGTGTCGTGCTTACCGAACTATCTGATGAGCAGCGGCGCCACTTCCGCCGGCATCTAAGACGTTGGGACGAAAGCTCGCTTTCGTTTGTCGACGATAAGCCCGAGGGGTTAAGTAATGCTGACAACGACGGAACTGTTTGGGCGCTTCCTGTTGTGTTCATGGGACGCTATGACCGCGAAGAAGACGACTTCGTCGGTGGCACGTTCTTTGAACATCCTCTACCTGATATGGACCACCTTGATGAGGATCAGCGCGGTCTGCTAGGTGCGGGGCTGGTGCCATTCACCCGCGCGCATAAACGTATTTGTGGTTTTGTCTTTCTGCGCGCGCTACGCACGGGATCTCGCGCACTTAGTCTGCAACGAGGTTCGTTGCTCGATTCCATTCTTCGGCTTGGCGGCGAGGGCACGGCGGAGATGTGGCAGAACGCACTTAGCGAGCTACGAGACCTTGACCCAGCGATCGGGGAGATCGAGCAGCTTAAAGATGTACGAAATACTATCCGCAATCGGCTCGGTAGGTTCGTCAACCTGAGCCCAGGAGAGAACTCTACAGCGTTCTTCGCATCGGATCTCACGCGTGAGCATCTACGCGAGGTAATCCGACTCTTCATTGCGACGCAGCCGAGCAATTATCCCGTGCCGTTTTCCAGACAGGGAACCGGTTCGATCAACCTGCTGGTCTTTGCGTTGCTGACGATTATCGCGGACCTTAAGGAAGACCAGTCGGTCATCTTCGTGATGGAGGAGCCGGAGATAGCGCTTCCTCCGCATATCCAGAGGCGAGTGACCAAGTATGTCATACAGCAGATGGGGCAGTCTATCGTTACTTCCCATTCACCCTATGTCATCGAGCAGTTCGCCCCAGAAAATGTGGTAATTCTCTCTCGTAATGGCAATTCGTTCTCCGGCGCACCTATTGACATCTCACGGGTGAAGTCAAAGACCTACCGTGCAGAGCGCTGGCAGTTTGCCGAAGCAATTCTTAGCCGTGCCGTCTTCGTCCTCGAGGGACAGACAGAGATGGCCGCTGTACACGCGGTATCGTCGGCGCTCGAACATTTCCGGGACGACTACTCGCATGTTGATCTCGCGGGTGTCACCCTCTTCAACGCGAGTGGTGACCGCGCAGTCCCTCGGTATGGCCCGATCTTCAAGGCTCTAGGCAAGCGGGTCTATGGTATGCGGGACAAACTGAACGCCCCCGATGCGGCGGACGCGGCAGAGAACATCGCACGATTTGATGAGTTCTGGGAGTCGCCTGAGCCTGGCATTGAGAAGATCCTCGTGAAGCAGGTTCCGACGCGTGTGCTGCGGTCCTTCCTTGACGAAGTCGCGCAGCGCGATGACTATCCGACGAAATATCGCTATATTGCGAAGGAGGTTGAGGACGATAAATTGGCCTCGCTGGCGGCGAAGGTGTTGAAGGAACGTAAAGGTGATGCATTCGGATTCGGTTACACCAGTGCGCTCATCGCGCAGTGTCAGAGTGAAGGTGATCTTCCTGCCTTCATCCGCGATGCGCTTCTCACTATCAATGAAGATCTCCAGGACGATCCTGAACTGGTACTGGACGACGTAGCTGGACCAGCCGCCGGTTTTGAGGAGTCCGAGGAGTCATTGTAGTGGAGGTGCAGCTCTCCGAGACCGCTCAGGCAGTCCTGGATCACGACTATCCAATCTTGGTGCTCGGCGGTCCAGGCTCCGGCAAAACCACCCTGTCTCTCCTTAAAGCACGGGCGACGCTACCTGACCTGCAGCGAGGCCAGGAGGTCCTCTTCCTCAGCTTCTCCCGTGCGGCCGTTCGCCAGGTTGAAATCCGCTGCCACGGCATTTTGCTCGCGGACGAACGTCAACAGATTGCTGTGCGCACGTACCACGCATTCGCGATGGACATCCTGCGAGCGCATGGTCGCCTACTCACTGGACACGTGCCTCGGATTATCTATCCTGGCGAAGAGAGCATCGCAAAGGCCGCGTTCGACGGCGACTGGGACGTTGAGGTTGCGCGCCTCGCTCGTGAGGAAGGTCGCTTCGTGTTTGGTCAGTTTGCCGGTGCTGCTGCCAGTCTCGTTGCCGGCAGTACCTCGATTGCGTCTCTGCTCTCTGATAAGTACCCTGTGATAATCTTGGACGAGTTCCAGGATACCGACGATGCGCAATGGGCGCTAGTTAAGGCGCTTGCCGCGCGCTCGAAGACAATGTTCATGGCGGATCCGGATCAGCGGATCTTCGACTATGACCCGAGGGTGGATCCAGAGCGTCTCAATCACCTGCGCATACGCCTCGGGCCTGCTGAGTTCGATCTCGGCGGGGAGAACCACCGAAGCCGTAACACAGGCATCCTGCAGTACGCCGACGCCGTGCTTATGAATCTACCTCTGCCGGACAGCAAGAACGTGATCACGTCGTGGTACTGGCCGGGGGCATTCGAAAATACTGTCCACGCTCGCGTCGCTTGGATGCTCAGCACACTTCACAATGCTGGCATCGCTCATCCTTCGGTCGCGGTGCTTGCGAGAACGAACGCGCTAGTCGGTAAGCTATCAACGACCCTCGGACAGGAGCACGCGTTCAACGGTCAGACAATTGCGCCCGTGGAGCACGACGTGCTGTGGGATGCTGACCTCACCGCGGCTGCTGCTCTGGTCGTGGCGTCGATTCTGGAGTGGCCGACTCACTCAAAGGGCGAGGCGCTCGGTCGCACCTTCGATCGTATCGCTGACTACTTCGACATGAAGAGTGCCGTGCGCGAGAATAAGTCCGCTCGGAAGACCAGCGACAAGTTCCGTAAGGCCGCTGGCCAAGTGCGGAGAGGTGAGGCGCCGCGGTTGAAGAGCGCGAAGGCCTTTAACGTTTCGTACAGCAATGGTCTTGTGCTGCAGGGTGATCCGGCACGTGACTGGCTACGTGCGCGTGATCTGCTCGGCTTTGGCAAGGACTCGTCGGAGGTGTTGGCGAATGTCAAATTTGTCCGGCTCTTCGGTGCAACCGATGAGATCGGCACCCGGCTATCCGAGGCATGGGATCGTGATGGAACTTACGGGCGCGCCACCGATTTAGTTAGTCGCGCGCTCGAGGGAAGTAGGCTTCAGGGTGACCGCCGCGAGCCACGCGGCTGCGTGCTCATGACGATCCACAAAGCGAAGGGTAAAGAGTTTGACGGCGTCGTACTCGTTGAAGGGAAGTACTCGGGTCAGTTTTTCAGCGGCGCTGACAGCGCGGCCCCTCGCTCCGCGTCTCGACGTTTGCTACGAGTAGGCATCACTCGAGCACGCTACGGAGTGGTGATCGTTCGGCCTCATGATGCTCCTGCACTCGTGACCTAGATGATTGATTCCAAGGGGGTGGTGTCGGCGTGGGGGCTGGGATGCTGGGCGAGGGCCTCGCAGGATCGGTGCTGCAAGAACCGTTTCCCCACCAGCTGGAGGCTGAGAAGAAGTGGACACCGACCTGGAGACCCTCGCCTCCGCACGGGTGCGTCACCGCCGATGACTTGCTCAAAGCCCACCCCGAGGTGCTTCCTGTCCGACCCCAGGTGGGCATCGCTCCCAAGATCTCTGACGCCGAGATCCTCACCCTGGCAGTGATGGGTCCCCTGCTGGGCTTTGACGGCGAGCGCCGCTGGATCCGCCACGCCCGCAGCCACTGCCGGGGCATGTTCCCCCACATCCCCGGCCAGGCCGGCTACAACAAGCGACTGCGCGCCCTAACCAGTGCCATGTGCTGGCTCACCTGCGTGCTGGCATCCCGCTGCAGTGCGTTCACCGACGACCTGTGGCTGGTCGACTCCACACCGGTGGAGTGCGGCCGTTCCCGCGAGACCGCCAAGCGCTCCGACCTGGCCGGGTGGGCCGGCTACGGTGACTAGCGCCTCCCACTCCCGCTTCTTCTGGGGCCTACGACTGCACATGATCACCACCCCGACGGGCTACCAATAGCGTGGGCGCTTACCAACCCCGCCCAGGACGAGCGTGAGGTCCTGCGCGACATGCTCGCCCGGCTCGCGCCCACCAGCGACCAGACGCTTATGGCGGACAAGGGCTACCGCTCCAGACAGCTCGAGGCCGACCTGGAAGACGCCGGACTGACCCTGCTGCGCCCCGCGGCCCGCAACGAGCCCCCACGCCCCGCAGCCGCACTCCCGCGCCCCCTGCGCCAGCGCATCGAGTCCGTCTTCGATACCCTCAAGGACCAGCTCGGTCCTGAACGCCACGGCGCTCGCACCACCAGCGGCGTCACCGCGCGCGTCGCCCAACGCATCCTCGCTCTGACCACCACCATCTGGCACAACCAACTCATAGGCGCCCCCACACTACGAACCCTGACCCCCTACGACCACTAACCACCCCCTTGGAATCAATCATCTAGGGTGCGTATGGGTTGGGATGATGATGAGATGCCTATGCCGTTTATTCAGGTGGGCAGTCGAAGCGTGGATGAAGACTACTCGAGTTCTGCACTGCTGGAAGGTTGAGAGGGGGATGATGCGCGTTTGGGTCTTGCTTCGCTAGAGGGCTGCGTGGACTCGGCGGAAGTCGGATTCGCGGTCGCGGGTGCGGAAGGGGAGCTCGTAGACGTAGGTTATGCCGGAGCCGGGGTGGGTGTGTGCGCGTTCGTCCAGGGGCATGTCGGCGTCAGACTCGGGGCGCTTGCGCCTGTCCCAGGCCTGCCGCACCGGCGTGGGCACCTGACGCCCATTGGCGTCATAAACGTAGGCGCCCGTGCCCCGGCCATGGTCGTAGTCGTAGAGCACCGCGAACTGGGTGCGGTAGATCGTGCACAGGTCCTCAATCGGGACCCCAAGCATCACCGCCACCATCACATCGACCTCCGCCTGCGCGTTACGCCGGTCCTCCGCACGCCGCAACGGCGTGTCTGGAGTCCAGACCGGCCCGGTCGGGCGCTCGTCGTAGCGCTCCAAGATCGGCGAGTCGTCCAAGAAGGCGTCATGCCAACACTCGGCCCACAATTCCGCGTATGCGTCGGTAACGCAGTTCAGGCGGAGAGTTCGTAGTAGCAAGAGATTGAGCAAAGGATGTTGCATTGGAAGTGCGGGTAGTCCAGCGAGGGTTCCTTCCCTGATGGTACTCTTCGGGACGCTGCGAATTAGCATGTCGGCGAGCAGTGCAGAGGTTGACGCGTGGGTTATGACCAGGTTAGCTAGCGGTCCTTGAGGTGCAACTGTGTGGACTGCATCCACGTGCGCTGGTCCTGGGGGAATGAGCGCGGGTATTAGTGTCCTTTCCCCCGTATTCGCCGCCATGGTTCGCCAGGCGATGCGGTAGTGGTCGCGGGCGGAGGTGGTGCCCCAGTGGGTGTAGAGGCGATCGTAGGCGGCGCGGTCGCCAGCGGGCTTGTACTGGGTCACGGGCTGCGCGTCCGCGGGAAGAGCCTCGAAGTCGGTCGAGGTCCAGTCGCGCTGGTTGGCCATGGTCCGATTCGGCTGCTTGTACAGCGGAGTGGAGACATAGAGGTGTGATCCTTGCAGTATGGCGTCGTGCCATGCTGCTGTTCCCCACATCTTGGTGAATCGTCCCTTCTCAAAGTCGGTCGTCTCGTTCCAACCGGAGGAGAACTCAAGCCCGAGAGAGCCTATGCGTTGGTTGCGCGCGAGCGTTTCTAGAGTACGCGCGGCCGCCGAGTTTACCGTCGAGACCATGGGTGTTGAGCACCAGTCGTCCGCTTCAGACACCGCCTGCCAGGTCCGGAGCATGGATTCGTCGACCCGCTGGATGCGGGAGGCATGCGGGCGCAGATCCCACCCGCCCGTGTGTGGGTCTCTGAATCCTGGCTCTTCGCCCGAGCTGTCGTGCCTGAGGGAACGGGTGACCGTGTCGGGGTGGTAGAGCGCACTCGTATGAAGGAAGGAGGGGGATCGGTCGGATGCGTATATTGAGACGCCGAACCGCTTTTGGTTCTGAATTTCGAACAGTCGCAACTCGTTGATGAACTGCCAGTGCCTCCGCAGGTGCCGATACGTCGCTGCGCGCAGATTCGGGGTCTTGGCGTCAGTGAAGTGGGTCTCCATGTGGATGAGCCCCGAGGTGCCGCTGGGCTTCTGGTGCTCCCATACCTGGCACATGAAGGCGCGGTACAGGTCGGGCCGGCCCTCCATAACGGGGTACACGGTGGAATCGCTAATGAACTCGCCCAGGACTTCTGTTTCGGCGGCGCCATCGACCACCGTATTCAGCATGCCGGGGCGGCTGATCGTCGCGGGCATGCGGGCGGTCTTCTCCGCAACCGGGGGCTTGTTTGCGAGTACCCACCACGGATCGCCATCGGCCAGGAGCGTCTCCAACTTGACGTCGGGCCGCACCCACGGCGGGTTACCCACCTGCAGGTCGAAACCTCCGCGCGCGAACACGGTGGCGAAGTCCAGCTCCCAGTGGAAGAAGCCCTGCTCGTCCGCGACCTGCTTGGCCACGCACAGCCACGGCTGCTGCTCAAGCACCGACTCCACCTTCCGCGCACCGGCGAACTGAAGGTCCCAGGCCTCCGTGTCCTCTAGGCCCTCCCAGGTGGTGGCCTCGGCCAGCGGCACCGCGTTGGCGGGGGCGGCGTCGCCCGCGTAGCCGAGCGTGTGCTCCAGCGTCTCCAGCCACTCCTCCAGGCTCGGCGGCGTAACGTCTGTCGTCAGCGGCCAGTACCACAGCGCACACCACGCATCCATCACCAGCCGCAGGCGCCGGTAGGCCGAGTCCGGGCTGGCCAGGTAAGCCTCGATCTGCTCCCGCGTCACCGCTGAACCCGCACCCGCCTGGGGCTCACGGCCCCACAGGTCGATGCGGCGGGACGCCTCCGCCTCCGCCACCCGCAGGCGCCGCAGCGTCAGCTCCCACAGCACCTCCACGCGTCGGGCCAGCGCCGTCAGCCGCTTGACCTGCTTATTCGACTTGCCCTTCGGTGCCTTGGTGATCTCCTTACGCCACTCCTTCAGAGCCTTCAACCGTCCGGCGTCCACCAGGTCGCGCACCTGCTTGGGCACCTCCGTGGCCGAGCCCCAGCCGCGGGCGGGCAGCAGGAAGTGATGCACCCGGCCGGTCACATCCAAGGCCTGCCCCAGGCGGTGCCCGGAGGCGGGCGCGGCATGCTCGCCCACGCCCGCTGGCCGATCTCCCGGCCCGACCGGGCCTGCCAGACCATCTGGGGCGACGCCGTCGGCACCCGCCGAACCATCAATGGCCTCGGCCACCTGCCGCAGCGGCTCGGCCACCGGCGTGGTGGTCAACCACGTCTTCTTGCTATTCAGGGCGCTGACCGGATACAGGGCCCGCCTGGCCCCCACCAGTGAATTGCCGCGGCGCAGCCGCAGGCCGAACCACGGCGCCGCCAGACCCTCCACCATCGTGTCCAACCACAGGGAGATCTCCGCCAACTCCACCGCCGTGGCATTGAGGTCCACGCCATAGACCTGATGCAGCGCCAGGTAGGCCTTGACCTTGGCCAGCTCGCGTGGACGCTCCTCCGGGTCCACGCGCCGCTCCAGCTCCCGCTCCCGGCGGGAGAGATACTGCTCGGCCAACTGGCGCACCGCCTCAATCGCGAAGGCGCCCGAACCCAGCGCCGGCTCGCACACCGTCAGGTGCAGCACCTCCTCCGCCGTCGTCGTGCGCCCATCCTGATCTAGCAGCTCGGCCAGGGCCTGCTGCACCGTGAAACGCGTCAGCACCTCCGGGGTGTAGAAGGACGCCGACCGTTGCCGATCCCGGCCCGAGAGCCGGAACACGAACTCGCCCGGCTCATAGGTGACGTTGCGGCGCTCGCCCGTCACCTCGTCCTCCACCGTCACGAAGTCCCCCGGATCCAGGCCGTTCACGACATCCTCGGGCACCACCCACGAGCCCTTGGAGGCGTCCCCGCCCGGCGCCACCTCCCACAAGCGCTCGGTGGCGAAGGAACCCGTGTAACTCATCAGCCCCTCATAGACGGCGCCCAACTGGTTAATTCCCAACTCTACATAGGAGATGAAGCCCCGGCCCGTCCGGCCGTTCTCCTTGGTCAGCAGCAGGTGCCGCAGCACCTGCAGCAGGGCCGCATTGCCCAGACCCACCGCGTCAATCAGCGCCGTCGCCTCCGGGCGGAACAGGTCCGCCCGCATCGGCTGGAACACCAGGCCGTCGAAGGCCTCCTCCTGCTCCGGCGTCACCCGCGTGTTCAGCCCGGAATCCACCAGGCGGAACAGCAGCCCCAGGGACTGATAGATGTGCGTGCCCGCCTGCGCCGTCTCCTCGTGCAGCTCCCGCAGCGTGAGCTCCCGCAGCCGCTCCAGGCCGTAGCCGGCGTCGTACTCGGCCGCACCCACCGGCAGCACGCCCAGCTCCGGGCTCGCCTCCGCATACAGTAGGAAAATGATCCGGTAGATGTACCGCAGCGACTGCAAGGCCAGCGGCTGCGCCTGCTCCTGGCCGAGCGGTTCCAGGCCCTGGGCGGCCCGACGCCGCACCACCTCGTTCGCGATGATCTCAATGGAGGAGCGCACCCCCTCACGCAGATCCTTGGACACCCCCACCGTGTGGGCCGCCGAATCCGCGAGCGTGCCCGTCCACCAGGTCTCGCCCTCCGGGGTAGGCAGCAGGGAGCGGGCATCCAGGCAGGTCAGGGCGCGCTCCACCTCCCCGCCCCGCTTGGCGTCATTGCGTTCCACCACCAGCTGCACATTCACCGCCAGCCAGCGGCCCTCCGGCCACCGCTCCTTCTCCGCCACCAGCGCCCACCGGCCCGCCAACACCAGGGCGAAGGCCGGGCCGTGCTCGTCGGTCATCAGCGTGGACAGTGCCCGCGCCACCGACACCACCGGCTCGGCGCCCTCCAGGGCGGGGGCGGCCGGGTCCTCCAAATCCACGGGCTCCCACGGCTCGGCCAGCGTGGCCGCGTCCTTGAGCAGCAGGTCCTCCACCGTGACCGCGGGGCGGGCCCGCAGCAGCGCCAGCGGCGCCGGGCCCTCATCGCCGACCGGCCGCACCAGCGTCACCGGGCCGCGCTCAACCAGCCGGAACTCGGCGGCGGTGAACCCCAGAATCTCCCGCAGCGAGGCGTCCAGCTCCTCGGCGGCCCGCAGGACGGCGGCGGTGGGCGTGGCGGCGTCGTCGGGCAGGGCCGCCAGCAGCTCCTCCAGGTGCGGGCGCGCCGAACGGAAGCGGCTACGCGGCGTGGCCGCAGGGGCGGCGCCATCGGAGGGCCTCTCCAACTCCTCCCATTCCTTGCGCCGCTCCAACACGCGCGCCAGGAAGGACTCCTTCGTGGCGTCGGTGGTGAAGTAGTGCTCGCTGATCCAGTCCTCGCCCACCACGAGCGCATCCGACGCCGCCATCAGCGGTCCCCTTCCTTCCCAAAACCACCACTAAAACCATCACCGAGGCCAGTACTTGCACCACCGCCGAAACCATGCGGCACCACCACCAGCAGCGGCCGCACCAGCGTGTGCGCCGGAAGCTGCTGGCGCATCAGCTCCTGCTCGGCCGCCACCGTCTGCCGTTGAGACCGCAGCTGCCGGTTCTGGATGAGGCGGCCCGCGTCGTCGTCCCAGGAGTCCGCCCGCTGCGCCCAGGCCGCCACCCGGGCGTGCGCCTGCTCCCGGGCCGCCTGTACCGTCAGCGCCATCTGCTTCTCGGCCGTATCGACCGCCGGTGCGATCAGCGCCCCCAGCAGCGCCGTATCCGGGGTGCCGCCGGCATTGGTCAGCTCCCGCTCCACCCCCGCCGCGGCAAACATGGCTGCCGGGGAGTCGTGTACCTGACCGATCGGAACCGCCTCCAGACCCCGACCCTCTTGCAGCCGCGCGCGGGCGGCGCCCAAGTCCAGGAACGGGAAGGCGGCGCTGACACTCACCAGGGAGATCGTGCGGCCCGCCAGGTTCGTGAGCGTGCCCAGCAGCAGCACCGTGGGCGACTCCACCTCCCCATGCACCGCGAACACCGAGGAGCGACCCAAGCGGGCCAGCACCCGGTCGCCCGCCCAGTCCAGCACCGGGTGCAGCGGCCCCAGGTAGTGGGCCTCCGGCCAGGAGGAGTCGGAGGAATCCCGCAGCGCCTGCGCCAGCAGCGCCTTGCCCTTGCGCTGGCTGGTGGCCAGCAGCAGATGCTCCTGCACGTGCCGGTCCTTCAGATACGACTGCGGCAGCACCGCCAGGCGGGCGCGCAGGCCCGCGGGCGGCACCAGCTCCACCACATGGTCCTCATGCTCCCGCCAGGAGACGCCACCGCCGCCGGTCTGTCCATGCTCGGCCTCCTCCGGGCGCTCATACAGCTCAGTGAGGGCCTGGCGCAGGTAATCCACCTGGGAGTCATACAGGGTGGAGGTCGGCAGCGGGGCCGCGGCGCGGGCCGACGGCGACGTCCCGCCAGCCACGGCGGGCCGTGCGGCAGGCGGTGCGGGCGAGGGTGCGGGCGCGGCGTCGTCGTCGGGGGCGGGGAGCACGGGCGGGGCATCGGCGGCGGGTGGGTCGCCGGCGGCTCCCGAACGGGCCTGGTCGGTGCCCGTCAGGGAGGCGAACAGGGCCGCCATCGGGTCCAATTCCAGGGCCGCGTCCGCGTCCGGCACCACCTGCTCGATGTCGGCGCCCCGCTGGAGGGCTTCGCGGATCGCCTGCTCCTCCTTCTCCCCGGAGTACAAGCCCATCAGGGAGGCGGCATCGCCCAGCGCCCGGTGCGCCTGATCCTCCTTCTCCATCAGACGGGTCAGCACACGCACGTCACCGGAGAAGCGGGCGTCGGAGGGGTCCAGCAGCAGGGTGGTGATCTGCGGGCTGGTCTCCTGCCCGTAGCGGTCGATGCGGCCGTTGCGCTGCTCGATCCGGATCAGCGACCAGGGAATGTCATAGTGGATCAGCTCATGGCACTGGGCGTGCAGGTTCACGCCCTCCGAGGCGACGTCGCCGGTCACCAGCACGCGCAGTGGCGTGTGCGCCTGCCGGAACTCCTCGACGATCTCCTGCTGCTCCACATCCGACAGGCCGCCGTGCATCACGCGCACCGCCCCGTCGCGCAGACGCAGGTCGCGCCGGAGGTTCTCGGCCAGCCAGCTCAACGTGGCCACGCGCTCGGCGAAGACCACCGCCCGCGCCGTCGAGCGGGGGCCGACGCCGATGCGGCGCAGCTCCTTCAGCAGCGCCTGGTACTTGCCCGATTCGGTGGTGTTGGCCGCCTCGGCCAGCTCCCGCAGGTGGGTCAGGGCCCGGGACTGCTCGGATGAGAGCAGTGCCTCCTCGCTGGCGGCTCGGGCGCGACGCCGTGCCATGCGCTCGTCGATCGTCTGAATCAGCGCCGCCGGGGAGGAAAGGAAGGCCTTCGCCAACGTCCAGGAGAACAGGGCGTTGCCACCGTTGCCCGCGGTGCCCTGGCCGACGGCGCCCGGGGCGGAGGTGCCGTCGGGCCGGTGCAGCCAGGAGCGGGACAGCTCCCCGGCCACCGCATCCTCCGCCGGGGAGGGCGCCACCAGCCGGTTGACCGGGGTCAACCGCTCCTTCCAGCGGTCGCCCACTACGTCGCGCACCTCCTCGGAGTGGCGGTGACGGCGGATCACCAGCCGACGCACCGCCTCCTGATCCAGCGAGCCGTCCGCGTGGACCGCCGTCGGCTCCAGCAGGCGAATCAGCTCCGCGAAGGACTTCGGGTCCCCATTGTGAGGCGTGGCCGAGGCCAGGATCAGGGCGTCCGTCTGGCGGGCCAGGATGTCCGCCAGACGGTTATTGAGCGTGCCCCTGTTAGTGACATTGTGGGACTCGTCGATGACCACCGCATCCCAGCGCTGCTTGCGCAGGTGATTGAGGTAGCGGTCGGACTTGAGCGTGTCGATGGAGATGATCGCCCGGTGGTAGACGGAGAAGGGGTTGCGGGTGGCCGGGATGGTGCGCCGCACCCGCTGAATACCCACCGAATCCAGGCGCACGAAGGGCAGGGCGAAGCGCGACCACATCTCATGCTGCATCTGCTCCAGCACGTGCCGGGGCGTGACGATCAGAATCCGGTCTCCACGGCCCCGGCGCACCAGCTCCGCCAGGATCATGCCGATCTCCAGGGTCTTGCCCAGACCCACCGTGTCCGCCAGCAGGATGCGCGGGCGCAGGTTGGTCGGGTCTAGCGCCTGCCGGACGGCCGTGAGCTGGTAGGGGAGCGGGTCGGCCAGCATGTCGCCGACTACCGCCAACTCCGTGGAGCCGGCCGGCAGCGCCGTCTTGCGCAGCGTCGCCTCCAGCCACAGGCGCGAGAGCCGATGCCGGGTGGAGGTGTCCGCAACCACCTGGGTGCGGCGCGGGTCCACGGGCTCGATGTCGTCGATCCCGGCGGAGAACTGGGCGGTGACGTCCTGCACCAGCTCCGACAGCCCCTGCACCGTGACCAGGGTGCCGTCGGAGTTGGTGGAGATCTGGGTGACCAGCCAATCCTCGTCGCGCACCCGCACCACCGAGCCCGGGGCGACGTCGAGCGACGGCGGGGGAGTGGGGGCGGACGGTGCGCTGGTGGGGGAGGAGAGGGAAGGGGAGGGGCTCGTGGGAGCGGTGCCGAAGCGAGCGGCGCTCGCGGAGAAGGCGCTGGGAGGAACGGCCGTGGTCACGGGGATGATCCTAAAGACTGCGTCGGTATTCGGAGTGGCCGACGAGCGGGAGACATGATCTGCAACCTCGGGGAGGAGCGGTAGGCGCTTCTGGGAGTGCCAGTGCGAGCGGACGTGCGACCTGTGGGGGTGTGTTTGTGTCAGTGGCAAGTGAGAGGGTGTCGGCGTCAGAGGGAAGACAACAGACGGCCGCCGGCATCCGGCGGAGCAGTTAGTAGGAGGAATCACGATGTCTAGAAGAGAGTCCCTGATCCCTGAACACAATGCCGCATGCGAGCGTGCCGGGGGTCTGACATGTAAGTGTCCTTGTCGTTCTGCTGGGCACCAAGTCGATCTGGTCTCCCGTGCGATAACTTGCTCCGATAAGGAAGAGTTACAACTGCTTCGGGCTGATCTGGAGAAGGTCTATGGAGGCTACCGGTCCAAGATCCGTGACGGCAGCGTGCGGTCGCGACGCAAGGTTCCTGAAGACTTGAGCACTTGCAAGCCTGATGTTGGGAGAGGAGCGTCATGGGCGGAGCAGATTGGTTTAGACGAAGTGCTGCGTTCGGCGTACGAGGGAGTCTCTAAGAACAGCATTGGCATGACTAAGGTGCGGCGAGAGAGTCGTCGCGAACTTGTGCAGCAACTTGCTGAGTATGGAGCAAGGGCGGCGTCGACTGGTGCTTTGGTATCTCATGTCGATGCGCATGTATGGTGCAGCGTCCTCGCCTGCGTCAACGCGAAGAGGAGGTATCCAGGGTTGCCGTATGCGGTCGAACAGTTCGCGGAGATCTGCTATCCGCGGCGCAGTGCCCCTAAGATGCCCGGGGGTGCGTCGGCTGCGTGGGAAGACTATGTGGCGGAAGTCAACCGCTGGGTCGGAGCCTCCAGTTTGACAGGTGCAGATCTGGATGAAGCGCTGTGGCTGTACGGGGCGGCGTGCTGTCCTGACTTGTGGCAGCATCCAAGAGCTGTTCGTTTCTCTCTAAGTCCACTGGTGAGTAGCGGAGTGGTACTAAGCGGAACCGTATCGGCAGCAGTCGTCGAAGAGTACGAAAACGCTTGTTGGCGTTGGCAAAAACGCAAGAATTGGTGACGGTTGGCGCAAGTTGTGTGTGGGTGAACGCGGAGTGTCCTGTTCGTCGGCGCCCTCGACCAGGTTGCCGACGTCGTCGCCCCCTCTCCACAGATATTGGCAGCCTGCGTGTCGAGGCCTGGCGAAGAGGTGCGCCTCGGTAATCAGTACCGCCTAAAATCGCCCCATCCCACCACCTCCGGGTTGCCCAGGAACACACATGATCACCGAACTCGCGATCCCGCAAGACCTCTTCGCTCTTACCATGCGCTTGGATGCACCGCTCTTCCAGCGCCCATACGTGTGGAACGAGGAGGACCAGTGGGCGCCCCTGTGGGAGGACATTCGCGCCCTCGCCGAGGCCTGGCTCGACCCGCACTCGCCGGGCGCTCACCCCGGCCTACGCCCGGTCGAGCCGCACTTCCTCGGCGCCGTCGTCCTCCAGGACCGCCAGACCTCCTACCAGGAGATGCGGGCGGCCACCATCATCGACGGCCAGCAGCGTCTGACCACCCTGCAACTCCTGCTTCACGCCCTCGCCGGCGTACTGGACGCTTGCGGCCTGGACTCGCTCGCGGCCTCGGCTGCCCGCCTGACCAGAAACGATGACGCCACCTCCGCCCGCCCCGAGGACGCATTCAAGGTCTGGCCCACCAACCGCGACCGCGCGGCCTACACCGCCGTCATGCGCGCCGAGTCCCCGAGAGATATCCCGACGGATATCCGCAATACATGCTTTGCGCAGGCCGACGCCTATTTCCGACGTGTCATTGATGACTGGCTCACCGGAATCGGCGAGATCAATCCGCAGGATTCCGACGCGCTGGCGAATCGCGCTGCGGTCCTGCTCGGCGTCGTCACCCGCGGACTGCGCCTGGTCGTCATCCGTCTGGGCGCCGAGGACGACGCTCAGACCATCTTCGAGACCCTCAACGCCCGCGGCACGCCGCTGACAGCGATGGACCTGGTCAAGAACTTCCTGTTCCAGAACCTCGACCCGCACGCGCCCGCAACCCAGGACGTATACGACCACTACTGGAAGCGCTTCGAGACGCCGTTCTGGGAACAGACGATCAGCGCGGGGCGCGTCAAACAGGCACGCGCCGTCGCCTTCCTCGGCTGGTGGCTGGCCGCACGCACGCGCGCCGTCACTCCCGCAAGAGCCGCCTTCTCCACCTTCAAGCGCTTCGCGCTCGCAAGTGGCGACGATATGGGGATACTCGCGGACCTCTCCGCTGCGGCAAAGCGTTACGAGACCCTCGATGTCGCCTCCCACACCCAGCATGGCGAACTTGAACCAATCGCCATGTTCAACTATCGCGCAGACGTGCTCGGCCTGGACGTGCTCAAGCCGCTGATCGTCTGGCTGCAGGACCCCAACGGTGGCGGCGCGCCCACCGTGCCCGGCGCCCAGCGCCGTCGGCTGATCGCCGCCGTCGAGAGCTGGGTCGTGCGCCGCGCTCTGGTCAAGGAGACCTCCACGGGGCTCAACCGGTTCGTCGTCGAGCAACTCCTGCGGGAAGCGAGTGCCGAGCCTGAACGCATGGGCGAGCGGGTCGAGTGGCTGCTCGCGTCCCAGACCGCCTCCGTCTCCTACTGGCCCGACGATGAGGAAGTTCGCGCAGCGCTGGCCACTGAACGCATTTACCGGACCCTGGCGCAGGCCCGAGTGCGCATGGTCCTCGAAGCCATTGAGGACCGCCGCCGCGGATACCCCGACGGCCGCCGTCGCGCAGAGGCCCCCATCGTCCGCGGCAGCTGCACCATCGAGCACCTCATGCCACAGCAGTGGCGCCTGCACTGGGATGGCGGCGCCGACGAGGCCGCCGCCGAACGCGACCACCTGATCCACACCCTCGGCAACTTGACGCTCACCACCCAGGGCCTGAATTCCTCCCTTTCCAACGGCTCCTGGGAGGCAAAGCGCACAGCACTGGACGCCACGACGGGTCTGCTGACCACCCGCGACTTGCTACGCGACAATCCGGGCGCATGGACCGATGATGACATTCGTGAGCGCACCGCGGCGCTGACCGAGGAGATCATCGCCATCTGGCCGGCTCCCGACGGGCACGTCCACCGCGCCCCGCGGCGCAAACTCGGCATCAACAACGCGACTATGAAGGTCCTGCTGGATGCGGGCCTGCTGACGGTCGGGGACGAGGTGGTAGGCGTCGGCAATGACGGGCGGGCGATCCGCGCAGTGATGGATACTGCCGGAAGAATGGTGCTTGATAGTGAGACATACGCCTATCCGTCGGCGTCCGCGTACCGAGTGCGCGGTACCAGCACGAACGGCTGGACCTTCTGGCGCCTGGGGAGCCTCGACGGCCCCACCCTGGATGATCTGCGGGCCCGGCTGCTCAGCTCAGAGGCCTGAGGCCGCGGGGCCCGATGGCTGGAAGCCCCTCCCGCAGTCACTGCGGGGGCGGCGTCTGCCTCCGCTAGGTGGGCGCATGCCCTGCGTCATCCCATCCACAGGTTCTGCATGTACTCCGGCGGACAGGGCCGTCCCTCTTTGATGACGCCGGGATTGCCGATAACCGTTGCACCGGAGGGGACATCGATGTTGACCAGCGCTCCGGGCGCGATCAGTACATCGTCGCCGATGGTGATCCCGCCGACGATAACCGCATTCGTGCCGATCCACACCCGGTCTCCGATGGTGGGTGTGCCCGCGCGGCGGCCGGAGGGGATAGCTCCGATCGTGACACCCGTGGCGATGTTGCAGTTGCTGCCGATTACCGTGGCGGGGTTGATGATAATGCGCCCGCGATGCCCAATATAGAAGCCGGGCCCAATCTTGGTTGACCAGGGAATCTGGATGAAGGTCGTCGCCGACAGATGGCTTAATGCCGCCCGGTAGGCCTTCTGCAGCGGTGGTGAGCTGGTGCTCTGCGCGTGCCGGAAGGCCCACAGGTAGCTCAGCACCTTGCGCTCACCGAGGCGCGCAGTCAGCGGCGCGTCGGTGCGGCCGAAGTAGCGAAAAAGGTCTGAGCGGAAGAGCTGTTGCGCTGTGGCGGTCATGCGGGAACTCCTCAGGGATGGTTCAGGTACCGCAAAGACTACCGGCATCCGCTTGCGCGGCCTCGCGCATGTCGCGGGTGGCGGCGCCGTTCGCCGGTGCGCGTCGAAGGCACGAGGCTGCGAGTCATCGGCCAAAAGTGTCCATCTCTCGCCACTTTGGTGGATGGCAGCCTGCAGGGCCGCGGGCAAATAGCCCCTGAACTGGGTAAACAACGACGGTCTGGGTGGTGACCTGGCTCGTTCAGGGTGAAAGTGGCGAGAGTTGGACACTTTTCGGCCCGACCTGCGACCGCGCGGGCTGGTGTGGCTCGCCCGATGGGGCGACACGCGTGTACGCGCCCGTAAAAGTGTGAGCTGCGCCACCCACAAGAAGTGGAGGTGTGCGGCGCGGCAGTCGCGCCTGATGGTGCCGCCGGTGCGGATGTGGTGCGGGTTGTGACCACAACATGTTGTGGTTGCCAGGGGGTAACTCTCCCAGATGATGTGTTACATCGGTGTCGTTCCTGCTCGCATCCAGGGGTGTCTTGGAGTAGTGTCGAAGCTGTTGGCGGCGCCGAGACGGGTCCTTGAGACCCGGCCCGGCCTGCTGGTTTCAAAGAAGATCTACACCGCACTGGAGGCCCCCGTGTCCGACAGCACTCAGACCCCGTCCGCCGCTCACCTGGCCGCCGCGCACCCCGAGCTCGTGGCCCGGGGCTCTGCCGACTCCGCTGTCGCCCACGGCTCGCGCCCTCAGGTGGACGCCGTCTCCACCATCACCGAGTACCTGGACCGCTCCGACTGGCGCGTGAACGCCAACGCCAACCAGGGCTACTCCCTGGGTGGAATGATCCTGAACACCTCCGGCAAGGTCATCGCCAACTACTGGCTCAGCCAGATCTACCCGCAGGTCGCCGGCGACGCCCACCGGAGCGGCGACATCCACATCCACGACCTGGACATGTTCGCCGGCTACTGCGCCGGCTGGTCGCTGAAGAACCTCCTCCAGCAGGGCTTCAACGGCGTGCCCGGCAAGATCGCCTCCGGCCCCGCCAAGCACTTCTCCTCCGCCGTAGGCCAGATCGTCAACTTCCTGGGCACCCTGCAGAACGAGTGGGCCGGCGCGCAGGCCTTCTCCTCCTTCGACACCTACATGGCCCCCTTCGTCCGCCTGGACAACATGAGCTACGACGAGGTCCTCCAGTGCATGCAGGAGCTCATCTTCAACCTCAACGTCCCCTCCCGCTGGGGCACCCAGACGCCCTTCACCAACCTCACCTTCGACTGGACCTGCCCGGCGGACCTGGCTGACGAGCACCCGCTGATCGGCGACGAGCTGTGCGACTTCACCTACGGCGACCTCGCCGAGGAGATGGGCATGATCAACCGCGCCTTCATGGAGGTCATGACCACCGGCGACGCCGACGGCCGCGTCTTCACCTTCCCGATCCCCACCTACAACATCACCAAGGACTTCGACTGGGACAGCCCCAACGCCGACCGGCTGTTCACCATGACCGCGAAGTACGGCCTGCCCTACTTCCAGAACTTCATCAACTCCGAGCTCGACCCCGGCATGATCCGCTCCATGTGCTGCCGCCTCCAGCTCGACCTGCGCGAGCTGCTCAAGCGCGGCAACGGCCTGTTCGGCTCGGCCGAGCAGACCGGCTCCGTCGGCGTGGTCACCGTGAACATGGCCCGCCTGGGCTACCTGCACACCGGCGACGAGGAGGCCCTGGTGGCGGCCCTGGACCGCCTCATCGACATTGCCTCGCAGACCCTGGAGCTCAAGCGCACCGTGATCCAGCACCACATCGACACCGGCCTGTTCCCCTTCACCAAGCGCTGGCTCGGCACGCTGGACAACCACTTCTCCACCATCGGCGTCAACGGCATGAATGAGATGGTCCGTAACTTCACGCACGACGCCTACGACCTGACCGACCCCCGCGGTCACGCCATGTGCGTGCGCATCCTCGATCACGTCCGCGGACGCATGGTCGAGATCCAGGAGGCCACCGGCCACCTGTACAACTTGGAGGCCACCCCCGCCGAGGGCACCACCTACCGGTTTGCCAAGGAGGACCGCAAGCGCTACCCCGACATCCTCCAGGCCGGCACCGACTCCAACCCGTACTACACCAACTCCTCCCAGCTGCCCGTCGGCTACACCGACGACCCCTTCGAGGCGCAGGAGATGCAGGAGGAGCTGCAGACCAAGTACACCGGCGGCACGGTGCTGCACCTGTACATGAACGAGCACATCTCCTCGGCGCAGGCCTGCAAGGAGCTGGTGCGCCGCTCGCTGACTGCCTTCCGCACCCCTTACATCACCATCACCCCGACCTTCTCGATCTGCCCGACCCACGGCTACCTGGCCGGTGAGCACTTCACCTGCCCCAAGTGCGCCGAGCTGCACCCCGACGCCGAGCCGGTCGAGTGCGAGGTGTGGACCCGCGTCATGGGTTACTTCCGCCCCGTGAAGTCCTTCAACATCGGCAAGAAGGGCGAGTACATGGAGCGGCAGATGTTCACCGAGGCTGCCGCTGGCGCCCACGGCACCACCACCTCACGCCTGACCTCCATCAGCGCCTGAGGGCCGGGTCTCCAACGGAGCAGGAGGGGTAGGTGGCGGACTGGATCGTTGAGTTGACTCCTCGCGCCGAGAATTCGCTGCGCCGACTCGATCGCAGCGTTCAGGCGCGTGTGGTCGGCAAGCTGCGAGAGGTCCAGGAGGCTGACGAGCCGAGGAGCTTCCTGAAGCCGATGACCGGCCCGCTTAAGGGACAATTCCGGCTCCGGGTCGGGGATTACCGGGTGATCATCGACGTCCAGGATGAGCGTTGCGTGATCCTCGCGATCGATATCGGTCATCGCTCCACGGTCTATCGGTGAGATCGCCGGGACCGTTCGCGACTTGGCCGCAGAGGCGCCGGGGCGTCCGCCGTTTCGGCGGTGGGGCCCCGGCGCTCGGTCTAGGGAGCCCTGAGTTCCTCGCCATGTGGGCTGGGAGACGGCCGGTTCGTCATGTGAAGACGGTCGCTCCTCGCCATATGGGCTGGGCTTGTCGGAAGCGAAGGTCGGCTCCTATGCTGTAAACATGTCTACAGCAGTTCTGAGCGTGCGGCTGCCGGAGGAGCTCAAGCGTCGGCTCGATGACCTGGGGAGTCGGACCGGACGCCCGGCAACGTTCTATGTGCGTGAGGCCGTTGAGTCCTACATCGATGACTTGGAGTACGCGTACACGCTGAAGGCCGAGGCGGAGGCGGCCAGGCGCGGTGAGATCAGGACGCGCCGCCTCGATGAGATCGCAGCGAGCCTCGGACTCGATGACTGAGACTCTCAAGAAGGGCGTCGCGCACCGCCCCGCCGACGACCTGCAGATCGCCGGACTCGTGCCCATGTCCACCGTCGACTGGCCCGACCATCTGGTCGCGACCGTCTTCATGCAGGGGTGCCCCTGGAACTGCTTCTACTGCCATAACCAGGACCTCATACCCACGCGCACTCCCGGCGTGGTCGCCTGGGACGCGGTCCGTTCCCTGCTCGCCCGCCGGCGCGGCCTGCTCGACGGCGTCGTCCTCACCGGTGGGGAGGCGCTGCGCCAGGACGCCCTCGCCGACGCCGCCGCCGAGGTCAAGGAAATGGGCTTCCAGGTGGGCCTGCACACCGCCGGCCCCTATCCGGGCCGCCTGCGCGACATGGTGCGGCGCGGGCTGGCCGACTGGGTGGGCCTCGACATCAAGGCGCTGCCAGGGCACTACGACGCCGTGGTCGGCCGCCCCAACTCCGCCGCCAAGGCTTGGGAGAGCCTGCAGGTGCTGGTGGATGCGGCCGTCGGCGGCAAGGGGGTCGACTTCGAGGTGCGCACCACCGTTGTCCCCGGGGATGTCACCGCCGCCGACGCTGTTGAGGTTGCTCGCCGCGTGCATGACGCCGGCGCCCGCGTCTACGCCCTCCAGCAGGCCCGCGGTGAGGGCACGACCGGCGACTTCGCCGTGTCCGCGCCCGGCTGGGACGCCGAGTGCGAGCGCATGGCCGCCCAGATCGAGGCCCTCGGCTGGGACCGCTTCACCTACCGCCCCGCCTGACGCCCAGCCGCCCCTCGCTTCCTCTCCCGCCGAGACCGGCATTTGTAACACGCCGAGACCGGTAGCAATTACGTGCCGAGGTCGGTCAGCCTGGTGGCCTACAGTCGGCTCCCGCCGAGATCGGCACGGGTGACGTGCCAGTACTGGGCGGCGCGAGCTGTGCTGGCGGGCCGGTCCCCGATCCACGTTCCACGACCCTGGGGGTATTGCACGACCTTGGGGTGTGTTGCACGACCTTCCTGGGGTCGTGCAACGCGCACGGGGGTCGTGGAGTGCGGCCCGAGGTCGTGGAAGTCGTCCGGCGGAGTACCAGGGTGAGCCTGTTTGGCGAGGGCGTGTCCGACCCGGAGCGGCAATGCGTGCCTCGGACGCGCAACAACCCGCGTTCTCGCGCAAAAGCTGGCATTGACGGAGGGGCGTCCGGTCTCGGCGCAACTGGTGATCGCCGCCTACGAGGCCGGGCTGGTGAGGCCCGCACGGCAGGGGGCGTGGGGGCGTAGCTGTCCGTAGCTGTCACTAATTGCACCACTTTCTCGCGTCGGCCGCAGTCGGCGAAGCGCCGAACAGCATGATCTCGCGCCTGGTGCGTCTGAGGCGGGTCGGCGGAGCAGGGAAAGTGGTGCATCCAGTGACAGAGTCCCTCCGCCTGTCCCTCTGTCTTCCTCTGCGAGTGGTCGTCCACTGGCCACTCGGGCGTTGCCTCACCGTGTGCTTGAGCGCGATGCGTCGAGAAGATAGCCTTACCGAGTAAGCATTACTCGGTAACTACCGCTGGTTGCCGTCCCCCCACGGCTCAGGAGACCGGAATGGCCGTAAAACACGCCCTGCTCGCCCTACTCGCCCGCGGCCCTGCAGGCACCTACCAGCTGCGCAAGGACTTCGAGTCCGCTACAGGCACTACCTGGCCCCTCAACATTGGCCAGGTCGCCACCACGTTGGCGCGCCTCGAACGCGACGGCCTGGTGACCCGCCTCGACCCAGGTCGGCCCGCGAGTGGCTCCGGCGCGCCGGGCTCCGCAACCGCTTCCGCCGCGTCCACGTCCGCCCCGGCGGCAACGGCGCACTCCACGTCACACAACCCCAGTGCCGAGCCCGTCGCCGCAGCCGCGGCCCCCGCAACCGCCTCATCCAAAACGCAGACGCTGCCCACCGCCAGCCGGGACGTGGCTGCCTGGACCCTGACCGACGTCGGCCGAGAGGAACTCGCCCGCTGGTGGGCCAGCCCGGTGGCCCGCCGCGCCCCCGAACGCGACGAGCTCGTCATCAAGCTCGCGCTCGCCACCGCCTCCCCGGACGTCGACGTGGCCGCACTGATCCAGCAGCAGCGCCAGGCCACGCAAACCGTCCTCCACGAGATCAACCGCGCCCGCCGCGCCGCCGGGGACGAGGACCTGGCCACCGCCCTGGTCCTGGACCATCACGTGTTCACCGTCGAGGCAGAGCTGCGCTGGCTCGACGACGCCGAGGGTCGGCTCGCCCGCGCCGCCGCCGAGGGGCGGCGGTCGTGATGCGCGAAGACGCCCTGTCGCCCGTACTTGAGCTCCGCGGTGTCGGCCGGATCCACGGCACCGGCGCCCGTGCCGTCACCGCCCTCGAGGCCGTTGACCTCACGGTCGCGCCCGGCGAATTCGTCGCCGTCATGGGGCCATCCGGTTCCGGCAAATCGACCCTCCTGAATCTTGCCGGCGCCCTGGACAGCCCCACCAGCGGGCGGGTGATCATCGCGGGCCGGGACCTGGCGGGCCTGGACCGCGCCGCCCTGGCCGAGGTGCGCCGCCGCGCCATTGGCTTCGTCTTTCAGGACTTCAACCTCCTGCCCTCCCTGACGGCCGCCGAGAACGTCGCCTTCCCCCTGGAGCTCGACGGCTGGCCCACCCGCCGCGCCCTGGCGGCCGCACTGACCGCGCTGGAACAGGTCGGCCTGTCCGACCTGGCCGACCGCCTGCCCGACGACATGTCCGGCGGCCAGGCCCAGCGCGCCGCCATTGCCCGCGCCATCGTCGGACCGCGGCGCCTGCTGCTCGCCGACGAACCCACGGGCGCACTCGACTCCGCTACCGGCACCGCCGTCATCGGTGTCCTGCGGGAACGCGCCGACGACGGCGTCGCTGTCCTCATGGTCACTCACGAGCCCCGCTTCGCCGCCTGGGCCGACCGCACGGTCTTCCTGCGCGACGGCCGCCTGGTGGGCGCATCCGACCCCGCCGACGTCGACGAGCTTCTGTCCGCACCGGGGGAGGGGCGGTGAACGCCGCCCGACTGCGCGCCCTGCGCCCCGTGGTCCGCCTGGCCGTGCGCGATGCGCTGTCCCACAAGGCCCGCAGCCTGCTGGCGATTCTGCTGGTGGCCGCGCCGCTGGTACTGATTGTCGGTTTTCTGGGGACGCGGCTGTCCACGCCGCCCACCCAGCAGGCCGCCCTGGCCTCCATCCCCGACGGCGCCCAGGCCGTCGTCACCGGCACCGCCGTCGACCCGGCCGAGGCCCCGTTCCAGCAGGTGCCCGAGGGCGCCCCCGGACCGTGGATGGACTCGCCGGAGACCGTGCCCCTGACCGCGGACGAACTGGCCGCCTACCTACCCGAGCGCGACCGGGTCCTGCAGTTCTGGGACTCGGAGAACCTGCTCGCCCTGGCCGACCCCGACGCTGAGCCGGGCTCGACCACGCCGGCCACGGCGGGGGACCTGCGGGGCGCGGACTTCGGCGCAATCGGCACCTTCACCCTGCGCGAGGCCGACGCCGAGGGCCTGGATGTCCTGCTGCCTCCGCTGACCGCCGGCACCGCCCCGACTGACACCGCCGACGTCGTCATCACCACCGCCCTGGCCGACCGCACCGGTGTGCAGGTCGGCGAGACGATCGCCCTGATCGCCCCGCCATTCGACGGCTGGTACTCCACCAACGGACGCATTGCTGAGGTCCAGCAGGACTCCCTGCGCACCTACCGGGTCAGCGGCCTGGTCGATGACGATGCCGCCCGCGCCTGGGCGCTTCCGGCCTGGCTGGCGCCGGCGGTGCAGGACGACCCGGCCGGCGTCGACACCCACTTCCTGGTCATCGGCCCGGACCCGGTCACCTGGGAGACCACCAAGCAGCTCAACGGCGAGATGGCGTTCGCCGTATCCCGCCACGTGCTCACCAACTACCCGGACGCCTCCGAGCTGTATCCGGTCGCACTCAGCGACGACTACCTGGCCACCGCCCTGGTGATGACCGTGATCGCCTGCACCGCCGCCGCGGGCCTGCTACTGGGGCTGGTCACCCCCGCCTTCGTGGTCGCCGCCGAGCAGCAGCGCCGCACCCTGGCCCTCGCCTCGGCCACCGGCGCCGCACCGCGACAGCTGGCCCGCACGATCACGCTGCAGGGGGCCGCCATCGGCTGCCTGGGCGGAGCGCTCGGCGCCGGTGGCGGACTCGTCGCCGCCTGGGCGGCCTACCGCATCTTCGAACCCGAGGTGCAGGCGCTCGCGGGGCTGCCGGGGTGGTTGCCGGTGCTTGCCGTCGGGGGCGCCGCCTTGGCCGGCTGGCTGGCCACACTTGCCCCCGCCCGACGGGTGGCGCGCATGGAACCGGTCGAGGCGCTTAAGCACTCCCGCCCGCCCGCGGTTGCGGAAAGGCGTCGGCCGCGTCGCAGCCGCAGGTGGCGTCTGCTTGGCGGCGCGATTTTGCTGGCGGCGGCGATCGGCTGCGGCCTCGCCTCGCTGCGCGCGCCCCTGCCCGTTGCCGTTCCCGAGGAGGTGCCGCCGGCAACCGGCATGTTGCCGGGAGGTGCGGCCGTACCCCTGCTGGTGGCGGCCCTGCTACTGGGGGCGGTGGGGCTGATCGTGTTGGCCCCGGTTGCGCTCGACGCCGCAATCGCGGTGCTGGCCAAGGGGCCGCTGGCGCTGCGCCTGGCCGCCCGAGACGCCGCCGCTCACCGGGGGCGTGCCCTGCCGGTGGTAGGGGCGATCGGCGTCGTGGTCGCGCTGGCCTGCGGACAGACGGTGTATGTCGCCTCGTCCGCCGCCAACTACAACGACACCTCCGCGGTTCTGGTTGCGCCCGGGCGCCTCGCGCTGGGGCCGCGCGTACCGGTGTCGGAGGACTTCGACGCCGCCGTCCTGGCCGACGCCGTAAGCGTGCTGCAGGACGCAGGCCTGCCCGTCACCGGATCCGTGCCGGTTCGCGCGATGGACTTTCGTACGGAGGTCGTGTCGCACACCCTCAGAGTCGAACCGCCGGCCGGCGCCCGCTGCCCCGAGTTCACCGAGCCGGACGTGGCCGCATCCCTGGGACTGGCGGATACGGTGACTTGTGTGCCTGAGGGCCAGGGCTACAACCCGGGTATCACGGCCCCCTGGATGATAGGAGACGATGTCTTCGTAATGGAAGGGCAGGCGCTGCGCGCCACTGGTCTGGACGGGGCGCGGGATGCCGCGCAGGTCCTGGAGGCGGGCGGGGTGGTGGTCAACAACGCCACCTGGATTGATGACGACGGTACGGTGCGTGTAGGCCTCATGGACTACAGCGCAGGTTCTATCACCATCAAGCACACGCAGACCCGGCACGCCTACTTCCTGCCGCGGATGACCTCCTCCATCACGGTCTCGCCCGCAACCGCCGCCGAACTGGGGCTGACCGGCACCGATGCGCCGATATACGTGGGCGAGATGGTGCAGCTGTCGCGGCCGCTGACCGCGGCGGAGGCCGCCACTGCCAGGCGGGTAGTTGAAGAACACACCGACCTGGTGACCGTAGGGACCGACCCGGATCTGCCGCCTTGGGGCGGCATGGCAGACTTCGCCGTCCTGGCCGTACTGGTGGCGTTGGCCCTGTTCTCACTGGTGGTGAGTCTGCTGCTCGCCCGCACCCAGCTGCGCGGTGACCTGGTCACCATGCACGCGGTGGGGGCCTCGCCGCGGTTCCTGCGGCGGCTCACCGCAGCGCATGCCGCCGTCGTACTGGCGCTCGGTGTGCCCGCCGGGGCGGTGTGCGGCTGGGTGGGGGCCGCGTACCTGGTGGTCTGGAACCGGCACGTGGCCATCGATGGACCCTGGCTGCACCTGGAGGGCGTATGGGGCTGGCAGCTGGCGGGCCTGGCCGGGTTCGTCGCGGTGGGTGTGGGTGTCGCCTGGCTAATGGGCCGCCCGCCCCGTCGCTTGGAGCGCTCCCGCGACGAATAGCTCGTCTCGTTCCACGACCTTGGGGACATTGCACGACCTTGGGGTGTGTTCCACGACCACCCGGGGGTCGTGGAACGTGCACCAGGGTCGTGGAACGTGGCCCGGGGTCGTGCAACGTCGTGGCGTGGCGACCATCTGGGGGCTGGCGTCGGTGCGTCTGGGCGCGCGTGCGCATCGCGGCGACCGCCACACCGCTTCTACCGGAACACTGCCCGCCGCTGGATCACGTAGCTTGCGGCGTACAGCGCCCCGTCGCCGAGCAGCTTGGCCAGACCCAGCGGCACCCCGATCCCGGTCAGCACCCGCAGCAGCATGTAGCTGGCGGCGAGTAGCACCAGCGCGAGCGCCACGTACCGCACCGCCGTACGGCAAACGGTGCCGGGCGCCGCGTGGAATACCCGCCGATTCATCACGAAGTTCACGGTCCCGGACACCAGCCGCGCCCCTACCACGCTCGCCAGCAGGTTGCCGGTCATTGCGTGCAGCGCCACCACCCCGACCCAGTCGATGCCGAAGCACACCAGGCTCGCCCCGAGGAAACCCAGCATTGGCGCATAGACACGCGCCGAGTCCCGTAGCGGCCGGAAGTGGCTGGACGCGTTGCCCGGCTCGTACACCGTCGCGATCTCCACCTCCTCCACCTCCAGCCCGAGCTCGTGGGCCCGCAGTAGCACGCTGAGCTCGTACTCGTACCGGTCCCCGGGCACCTCCGCCAGCCAGGCGGTCTGCCCGGCCGGGTAGCCGCGCAGGCCCGTCTGGGTGTCGCCCAGGCGCCAGCCCGTGCTCAGTCGAAAGGCCAGCGAGGTTACGGCATTGCCGATCCGGCTGCGCAGGGGCACCGGCCCGGTCAGGCGCCGCACCCCCAGCGTCATATGCCCGGTGGCGCGCACCCGGCGTGCCACTGCCGCGATGTCGGCGGGCCGGTGCTGCCCGTCGGCGTCCGCGCACACCACGTCCGCCCCCGGCCACAGCTCGGCCAGCTGAGTCAGCCCCGTGCGCAGCGCCGCACCCTTGCCCCGGTTGGACTCATACCCGACGACCTCGGCCCCGCGCGCACTCGCCTCCCGGAACACCTGCGCGTACTGAGGCCCGGAGCCGTCGTCGACGACGAGCACCCGGCACCCGGGCAGCTCCCGCACCAGCTCGCTCACCAACTCCACCAGCCGACCGTCGGGCTGGTAGGCGGGCATGAGGATGACCAGCCCCACGCGGGCGGGGCGGCCCGACGTCGACGCCCACCGCACCCCCGGGCCGGACGCAGGCCCGCTGCGGCGGCCGGCCTCATCCGCCCCGGCCGATCCTGCCGTGCGGTCCGGCGCGCGGGTAGTCACTGGCTGGGCCGCGGCCTCGGGCCGCAGTCGGCGCTGCGGGAAGGAACCAGTGCTGGGTCGTGTCTGCGTGCTCATCTCAAGCCCCCTGTGCGATGTAGAGGATGTCGGAGGTCTCCCGCTCCCCGCCGTTGGACGGCCGGTTGACCACCTGGCCGTTGAACCACAGCGTCGAGGAGCCGCCGCCGTCGAGGTTGTACGCGCAATCGCAGCCCAGGCCCGCCATGATCTGCGCCAGCTCGGTCATCGTGACCCCGCGCGAGTAGCCCTGGTCGCGCCCGTCGACGACGACGACCACGTAGTGCCCGTCCGCGACGGCGCCCAGCGCCGTACGCGGCTGGGTGCCCTGGATGGAGTGGTTGCCGACGTTGGTGTCCACCTCCACGGCGTCGATGCCGGCCAGCACGGCGCCGCCCTGCACCAGGGCCGGCCCGAAGGACAGGGTGTTCCACACGCCCGCCGCCAGGAGCGCACCGGCGTCGGTGCTGGTCTCGTCGTAGACCTCGACGCGGCCGTCGGTGTAGAAGGCCATGCCGTCGCGCACACCCTCGTCCCGGTAGACGACGCCGTTGCGGATCAAGATGCCGTCGGAGCGGAAGCCGTAGTAGTCGCCGTTGATCGCCAGCACGGCGCCGTGCTCGGTGGCCATGGTGGAGGGCACGGCGGTGATATTGGTGCCGTAGGCGTTGTTGGCGAAGGCGCTGCGCAGGGCGGTGGCGTCGGACACCCTGACGTCGGCGACGTAGTAGGTGACCGTGTCGTCTCCGGAGCCGGTGGTGACCTGCTCAATGCCGATTGAGGTCAGCGAGGAGGTGTAGGAGTTGTCGGTGACGGCGACGTCGGTGGCCGCTGTGGCGGAGGACGTCGAGGAGACGGAGGAGTTGGCGGCCTCGTAGGCGGCCACATCGTCGACCTCCACATGGTCAATGACGAACCGGTTCAGCGCCCACAGCGCCGTGCTGACCGCTCCCGCGCCCAGCAGGGTGCCACTGCCCAGGAGGACGCGCCGTCGGGAGTGACGGCGGGGCGCCGCGGGCTCGAAGGCGGGTTGTGCCGTGGGTCCACAGGCCGGCGTCCCGGGACGCGAAGCCCGGGGTGCGGGCAGCCGATCTGGTGACGCGACGCCCAGACTGCCGCCCGGCGCCCGGGTGTCGTCTTGTGCGGTACCGGATTCAGGGAGCGAAGCATTGGACATGCCCACAACCCTCGCGGGCCTGGGTGTGCGCCGCCCGGAACCCGGGTATGGGGCCCCTGTGAATCCGGTGGCCGCGCGCGTCGGAGTCCCTGGTTGGCTGAGCGGAGACCGGATGCGCACGCGGGTGCCCCCGGCCGCTTCTCCACTGAGCCTCGCGCTGAGCCCCACAGGTGCAGCGGGTGCAAGATCTCACGCACCCGGCATGCGTGACTTCACGACTCACGGTTTCATAATCTCGGTCCATGACCACCTCCCCTTCGACCGGACCCGCCTCTGCCTTGCAGGGGAAGGGGGGCACTCCAGAACCCGAAGCCGGCCTGCGCACCTCCTTCGCCCCCAGCCTGCTGGTGGCGCTGGCGGCGCTCGCGGCCGTCGCCCCGCTGGCCATGGACGCCTACCTGCCGGCCTTCAACCAGATGGCTGCCGACCTGGGCGTGTCCGCCTCCACCACGCAGCTGACGCTGACCGCCTTCCTGGTTGGGGTGGCGCTGGGCCAGCTGAGCATCGGTGTGCTCTCCGACCGTTTCGGGCGCCGCCCCCTGCTGCTGTGGGGCAGCGCGCTGGCCTTCGTCGCCGGCGTCGGCACCGCGCTCGCGCCCAGCGCCGCCTTCCTGCTGATTGCGCGCTTCCTGCAGGGGCTCGGCGGTGCCGCCGGCATGGTGCTGGGCCGCGCCGTCATCTCCGACCGCTCCCGCGGCATCACCGCCGCGCAGGCGCTGAGCCTGGTGATGTCGATCCAGGGCGTTGCGCCCGTCATCGCCCCGATCCTGGGTGGCGCCCTGGTCGGTCCGGTCGGCTGGCGCGGCATCCTCGGCGTGGTGGCCGCCTTCCAGGGCATCCTGGTGCTGCTGGTGGCCGCCTGGGTGCCCGAGACCCTGCCCGCGCAGCAGCGCCACGACGGCGGCTTCGGTGTGCTCGTGGACGGCACCCGTGCGCTCGCCAAGGATCACGTGTTCATCCGCCTGATCGGTATCAACGCGCTCGTCTACGCGCTGCTGACCTCCTACCTGTCCGCCGCCCCATTCATGCTGCAGGGCGTGCTCGGCATGAGTACGGCCGCATACACCGCCGTCTTTGCCGCCTGCGGCCTGACGGTGACGCTCACCGTGGCCGCCTGCGGCTCGCTCGCCAGGCGGGTCTCGCCGGAGCGGCAGATCCGCCTGGGGCTGATCGGCATCCTCGTGGTGGACCTCGTCTTCGCCGCGGTCTGCCTGACGCGCCTGACCGGGCCCGTGTCCTCCACTGCGCTCACGGTCGCCACCGTCGCCCTGTTCATCATCCACGTGATGGCGCTGGGCACCTGCATGGGCAACCTGCCGGCGGTGGCGCTTGGACGCACCGGCCGCTGGGCCGGCACCGGCTCGGCGCTGCTGGGCTTCGTGCAGTTCGTCTTCGGCGGCATCGCCAGCCCACTGGTGGGGCTGACCGGCCAGGCCTCCGGGGTCGCCTTCGGGGTGACGATCGTGGCCGTGGCCCTGGCGGCAAACGTGCTCGGCGCCTTCGGGGTGCGTGACCGCGGCGAGAAGGAGCGCCTGCGCGCAGAGGCCGCGGCTAGGCGGGCCGCCAGGCTCGGCCGCGACCAGCTTCCGCAGGCCGACCGGGACGCCGACGACGCCGTGCCCGCCTCCGCGGGCGCCGTCGCCGAGCCCGCTACGCGGGCAGCTGAGGCCTGACGGCCTTCCGGCGAGCGCACGTCGGCGTCGTCCCTGCTACTCCTCGGAGGTGTCCAGGCGGTAGCCGACGTTGCGGACGGTGCCGATCAGGTGGTCGTACTCGGTGCCGAGCTTGGCCCGTAGCCGACGCACGTGCACGTCCACGGTGCGTGAGCCGCCGATGTAGTCCTCGCCCCACACCTCGTCCAGCAGCGCCTGGCGGGTCAGCACCCGCCCCTGATTGAGGGCGAGCGCCTTGAGCAGCTCGAACTCCTTGTAGGTCAGGTCCAGCAGCGTGCCGCGGATGCGGGCGGTGTAGGCGGTGGTGTCGATGACCAGGTCGCCGGCCTCGATCCGGTCATCGGCGATCGGCTCGGGCCCGGACTCGCGCACGCGCACCAGCCGCAGCCTGGCGCCCAGCTCGGCGGGTGAGGCCTGCGCCATGACGAAGTCGGAGGCCCCCCAGTCCGGCTGGACGGCGGCGGCGCCGCCCTCCTCCAGCACCAGAATGATCGGTCCGCAGTCCATCGGGCCGGACAGCAGCTGGCACAGGGCACGGGCCCGCATCAGGTCCTCACGCGCGTCGACCATGACCACGTCGGCCGCGCCCACGGCGGCGTAGGAGGACGGCACCGGCTCCAAGCACTCGACCTGGTGCTCCAAGAAGGAGACTGCGGGGAGGACGGCGGTGGCATCGTCCTCACGGGTGAACATGATGATGCGCACGGCTGCCGCCTCCTTCCGGTCCGGTGGACCCTGGGGCCGAGTCAACCACACTCGCATTTGCGAACGGATTACACGAGCGGATTATGTTGCCCGACTACGTGTGCCGGTCACAGGTGTGGGACGATGCGACCGTGAACACGCAGGATGTGCCCGGCATGGTGGACCCCGGCAGCTTCGGGACCCGTCGCGGCGGCAACCGCCCCATCGAGGTGGGGCTGGTGGACCCGGCCTGGACGCGGCTGGCGGTGGCCTCCGTGGTCCCCGTGCTCCTGGCCATCTCCGCGGCCCTGCCCGCGTGGGTGCGGCTGATCGTGGTAGTCCTGCTGGTGCCACTGACCGGCCAGGGGTGGCCGGCGCTGGTGCGTACCCGGCACGATCAGGATGCCACCGCCGTGATCACGCTGACCGGCCTGTGTGCGGCGGTGCTGGTGGCCATCACCAACGATTTCGGCATGGCCGGCGTGGTTATGGCCTTCAGCGTGCCGGCGGCCTTTCTTGCGCAGATGGCGCGCAGGGACGGCCGTCCGCACCTGGTGGAGGACCTCTCCTCCACGGTCACTGGCAACCTGGTCATGATCTCCGGTGCCGGCTGGTGCGCCCTGCGCAGTGGGATCGCCGACCCCGCCGTCATCGTGCCCTGCACGCTCGCCCTGTTCACCGGCGCCCTGCTGACCACCCTGAATGTCCGCGCCACCGTGCTGGAGGTACTCACCTTCACCCTGCCCGCCCTGGTTGCGGGTGCCTCCGGCGGAGCACTGGCCATGGTCGGCTTCTTTGGTGCCAGTCACGTGGGGGCGGAGCCGGCGCTGCAGTCGGCCGCAGCCTGCCTGGTGGCGGGATTCGTAGCCGGAGTACTCATGGCGGTATCCAACCGGGTGCTGTGGACTCATCGCTGGGTTCCCGGCGGTCGGGCCGCAGTGGCTAGCGCGATTGTTCCGATCCTGTCCCTGGGGGCTCCCGTGTACGCCATCGCGCGGATCATGGGCGGTTTCATCGCGGGCTGACCGCGGCGCCGTAGCGGCCCCGGCGCCCGGGCCGTACCCTGCACCCATGGCGTTCACGATTCCCGACGACCTTTCTCCCGAGCTGTACCCGCTGGCGTGGCTGGTGGGTACCTGGCGTGGCTACGGCATCCTCACCTACGGGGAGACCGTCCCCGAGCAGGCCGTCTACCAGGAGATGACCTTCGACCACGACGGTGGCCCCTACCTGCGGCAGACCACCACCATCTGGACCGTGGACGCCACCCGTAGCCAGGACCTCGACTTCGAGATGCCCGGGCTGGAGGGAGCCTCACGCCTGACCCCCGCGCAGGTCTGGTCCACCGAGACCACGTTCTGGCGGCCGGTCGGCCAGGAGATGCCGGAGGCGGCCGATGACGGCGGAGAGGCCGGCGGCGGAGAGGCCGGCAGTGGCGGTGGGGCGTCCAGCCCCGCCTCGAAGACCCCGATCACCTCCCTGGAGCTGGTCTCCGCCGATCCGGCCGGACACGTCGGCGTGTGGGAGGGCTGGATTCAGGGGCCGCGCGCCCAGGTGGGCACCCAGGCGGTGGGCCGCACTCGCACCGCTGCCTCCGTGACGGAAATGAGTCGCATGTTCGGCCTGGTGGGCGGGGAGCTCCTGTGGACCCAGGACATGGCTGCATTTGGCCAGGAGGAGGCGCAGTCCTACGCCTCCGGTCGCCTGGGCCGGGTGGAGGAGGCGGGGGAGACCGACCCCGGTGCTGCCCTGCGCGAGGCCATCGCCGCCGACGAGGCTACGCGCGCCGCCGAGGCGGTCGCAGCCGGGGCGGTCGCAGCCGGGGGCTCTTCCGCGGTGCAGGACGCACCACCGCCGACCGACACTCAGTCGCCGACCACGGGGGCCTCCGTCTGATGCGCCGCAGTCCTCTGCTGTCCCGCACCGACGCCGTCGCCAGCCCCGCGACCGACCTGGATGCTGCGGTACCGGCCCGGTACGAAGACCCCCTGCGGGAGCAGAACGCGCTGCTTGCCGGCCGCGCCGCCACCGCCCTGGCCCGGGACGTCGTTGCCGTGTCCGGTCCCGACCGCCTGAGCTGGTTGAGCACTTTGTCCAGCCAGGAGCTGAGCCGACTGACGCCCGGAGATGGTGGGGCGGAGGCGCTGCTGCTGGACGCCCAGGGGCATATCACTCATGCCCTGGCCTGTGTAGACGACGGCAAGCTGCTGCTGCTGGTCACCGAGGCCGGCCGTGGGCGGGCGCTAGTGGATTTCCTGGAGTCCATGCGTTTCATGCTGCGCGTTGAGGTGGCCTTGCGGGAGGATGTGGCCGTGCTGGCTGCGCTCGGCACGGGCGGCGCGGCCCTGGAGGAGGCCGCCCGGGCCGCGGGTGCACACGTGGCGACCTGGCGCGATCCCTGGCCGGGCGTGGTCGAGGGCGGCACCAGCTATGACGTCGGCGTGGAGGGCACGCACCCCGGCGCGGGCTACCGGGCCACCTGGGTGCTGGTGCAGGCCGACGCGGTCGGAGCCGTTGCGGATGCGTTCGTTAGTGGCGAGGCTGCCGCTGCCAGTGGTGGCGCCGACACTACTGGTGACGCCGACGGGAGTGGCCGCGGGCCGGGTTTAGCCGGGCGGCGTCTGGCCGGCTCGCTGGCCTGGGAGGCGCTGCGCGTGGAGGCCGGACGGCCGCGGTGGGGACGCGAGGTGGATGCGCGCACGATCCCGCACGAGCTGGACTGGCTGCGCACCGCTGTGCACTTGAATAAGGGCTGCTACCCGGGACAGGAGACCGTCGCCCGCACCCTCAACCTGGGCCGTCCGCCGCGCCGCCTGACGGTCCTGCAATTGGACGGCTTCACCGGGCAACTGCCGGCACCGGGCGCGAACGTACGCCTGGGTGAGCGGGTCGTCGGCGCCGTGACCTCCGTGGCCAGGCATGTCGACTTCGGCCCCGTGGCGCTGGCGCTGCTGCGCCGGGGCGTACCCGCGGACGCGCCGCTGACCGTGGAGATCACCGACGCCGATGACCCCGACGCGAATGCGGAGGAGGTCGCGACTGCGGCGGCCGGGGCCGCGGGAGCCGCAGGTGTGGCAGCAGTGTCCGGCGGCCCCGGCGCGGGGGAACTGGCGGACGCTCCGGCGGCGACACACTCCGGGGCTTCTGCGGGGAGGGCTGAACCCGTGGTTGTCGCGCGGGTGGACGCCGCTCAGGAGCCCCTGGTCTCCCCCGAGGGGCGGGCCCAGGCGAGCCCCGCCGAGCGCCCCGGCGCCGACCTGCGCGGCACCTCCCTCTCCCCTCGCCGAGTTCGGTAGCTATAACCGCCGAGATCGGTAGAAGTGGCGGCGGGGCTTGCTGCGCCGACTGTCTCGTGCTTGTGGCCGCGGTCGAGTAACAGGGGCGCGAGTGGGCACGCTCGTCGTCCTTCGAGGCGGAACCCGCGCGATAGGTGCCGCACGCTTACGCTGGTGGCGGGAATTCCGCCGATCAGGGATTTTCGTTGAGATGATGCGGAATTACGGGATTCATCTGGGCGCGCCAGGCTCCGCTCGAATTGCTCCTGCGTGCGCCGGAGGTCTCGCCGCACGCAGGAGCTCTCCGGGTGGCCTGCGACTAGTGTGTGAATCCGCAGAATCATGCGGTTTGTGGTCGGCGGTAGATTTGTTAAGCGTGCGCCGGGTCCGATGACGTGCGACTGCCGTACGACGCGGGCCGATGCTCAACCTGGCGACTGCGCGCTCAGCCCGTTTTGCAAGCGGGGGTGGCGTATTTCGGCTCGTCCTCGCAGTCCTGATTCATAGGAGACTCGCTGCCCTGACTGCCATGCCGCGCCGGGTTTTCGCACCGGGAATCATGGGGCTGTCGCTGCCCTTGCGCTTTCCGCATGCGGCTCCTCAGGCTCCGCGGACTCCTCAAGCACTGCCGGTGGAGGCTCAACGAGTGTGACGGAAGCGTCGGTTACCTCCGAGGAGGCCACTGAGGAGTCCGATGTTGCCGCTGGATACGACGCGGGTAGGCACATGATCGTTTTGAGGTCACCAGCGACACAGCAACCCTCGCAGGCATCACGCTGACCGCTCTGGACGCCAACGGCAACATCAGCCAGGAGCAACTTGGTGATGAGGCACTCCCGTTCAGCAAGACGGCCGAGATTGACGGTGCCAGCGTCTTTGGCACCTCAAACGCCAATGTGCTGGCTCAGGCCAAGGACGGAACGGACATCACCGAGTCCATCACCATTGACGACAATGAGCCCGTCAGCTCGTCGGGATCCGGCGAGTTTGCTACCGCGATGGCCCAGGCCACCAACTGAGGATCGCCGCCTGAGAGCTGAGAATCGGCCGTCCGAGCCGACGGAGCTGTTTAGAGCGGTTTGCGTGGCGCCTGGCGCCCCGCCTACTGCGAGCTTTTGTACCCTGGTGTACGCCAATTTGCTGCACACCAGGGCGCAAAAGCTCGTACCAGAGGGCAAAAGCTTGCACCAGGGTGCGAAGGGTCTCCGGGCCTGCAGCCGCCAGCCGAGCACGGCCGCGGAGTTCGAGTGTGCGGTGCCCGCCATGACTTGGCGTTGTGGTCCTTGTGGGAATGTTGTCCCTGTGGGAGGGTGAACCCATGAGCGAGCGCAGCCGCTGGATTGTGTCCATCGCCCTAGGGGCAGCTGGTGTCGCCTATGTGAACGGACGCCTGCACCCGCGCGGCGATGCTGCCGAGCCCCTGCCCGGGGACGAGCTCCTGCCCGACGCCGAGATCGTTGAGACGCATGAGACGGTGCTACAGGCGCCCGTGGCTGACGTATGGCCCTGGCTGGTCCAGATGGGCTACGGGCGTGGCGGTTTCTACTCCTTCGATGCGCTGTGTCAGCTCGTCGGTGTGGGCATCTCCAGTACTGATGCGATCAACCCGGCGTGGCAGAACCTGACAGTGGGTGACTCGGTGGACCTGGCGGAGAACATCTCCCTCGTTGTTGCCCGCCTGGAGCCGGAGCGCTGCCTCATCCTGTCCAGTGAGGGTGGAAGCGCCCCCGTGGGCAATGAGATGGAATTCGACTTCACGTGGGCGTTCGTCCTCACCTCGACGGGACTGCATTCCTGCCGCCTTACGGTGCGCGAGCGGTACGTGCCCCAAACGCCGGCCGCCCGACGAATGCTGCGGACTATACGTCCGGTCGCGCGGTTCATGACGCACGGCATGCTTCACGGCCTGCGACGTCGTACCCGAGGCTGAGGGCGGACGACGATCTCCGGTGCGCGACTCAGATGGCAGTATGACGCACCCCGGTGCGCAATACGCGTTTGCATGCCTGCGCATCTCCGTCGGCCCTACCGTGAACGTGATGCGCACCATAGAATCGGCGCAACGCATCCCATGCGCCCTGAGGAGGAGCCATGAAGATTCTGCACTCACAGTTCACCGCCAAACCCGGTTACGAGGACGAGGTCGCCCAGATGATCTGCGACTTCGCCGAGAAGGTCCGCAGCGAGCCCGGCAACCGCGTCTTCGACGTCTACCGCCACAGCGACGACCCCGCGAAGTTCTTCGTCATGGAGGCCTACGTCGACGAGGACGCCTTCCAGACTCACTTGGGTATGCCCTACGGCGGCCCCTTCAATGCGCGCCTTGAGG
>NZ_PIZC01000009.1:0-36940 GCF_019325145.1 Actinomyces sp. 594 | reverse complement strand
GCCGTCAACCACCGCCGGTGGTTGACGGCCCCGCAATCTTGATGGGCCCGCGGCGATCCGGTATTGGGTCAGGAGTCGACTCACCGCGCGGGCCGCCCCGCTCGGATGTGGCGGCGCCAGACCGCCTGCGCGAGCCGGCCGACCGCTCAGACGTTAGGGCCGGCCGCGCCCTCGTTGATCCGCTCGGTGAGGATGCGGGCGAAGGCCGCGGCTGAGGCGTCGCGGGTAGACAGGTAGTTCTTCACGGCCTTGAAGAATCCGTCCTGCATCGCGGGGGATATCACTTCGCCGTAGGAGATCGAGTTGAGCACCTTCTGACTGCGCAGGTCTTCGGCGGCCTGCTGCTGGTAGGGGGTGAGCGTGGAGACGTCGGCGTCATTGCGCACCGGCACACAGCCCTTCACCTCGCACACGGACGTCTGCACCTGCGGGTCGAGCACGGTACTCAGGAAGGCGTCGGCGTCCTCGCCGTCCGCCGAAGTCGAGGAGCGGACGAATGCGTCCACCACGATTAGGAAGGTCCCCTCGGTTCCCGGGAAGACCACTGAGGCTACCGGGGACTCCCCGGTGGTGGACCCGGCCAGCGCCTCGGACTCGGTCAGGGCGCCGTCGTTCATCTGGTAGAAGCCGCACTCGCCCTCCGCCAGCCGACCGGCCGCCTCGTCCCAGGTGCGGTCGGCGTCGTCGGGATCGGTGTGATCCATGAGCCGCCCGAAGATCTCCAGGGCGTCGCTCACCTGCTGGCCGGACCAGTCGAAGCGGTCGGCCTCGATCTGGGCCCAGCCCTCTTCACCCACGGTGGCCAGCAGTACGGACTCGAACAGCCCGGCCGTGGTGATGGAGTCGGCGCCGCCGATGCACAGCGGCGTAGTCCCCTGCTCCTGCAGGGTGTCCAGGTCGGCGAGCAGATCGTCGAGGGAGTAGCCCGTCCCCGGCTCGTTGATGCCCGCCTGTTGCAGCACGTCGCGGTTGAACATGAGGATGTTCGCCCGGTGCACGGACAGCGGCGCCGCGTACTGACTGGAGCCCACCGTGACCGAGGCGAGGATTTCCTCGGGGAGCTGGGCAGTGACCTCGTCGGTGAACAGGGGGGACACGTCGCCGACGACGCCGGCGTCCCGCCACGCCGTGACGTTCCCGGCGGTCAGTGACTGCCACACGTCGGGGGCGTCGCCGCGGGCGATGCGGGAGGCCAGGGTCACGTGGGCCTGGGAGCCGGCACCGCCGACGACGGCCAGTTGGTCCACGGACACGTCGGGGTTGCGCTCCTTGTAGGCGTCGACGAGCGTGTCCAGCGCGACGGACTCCGAGGCGGAGGTCCACCAGGACAGCACCTCGACGGAGCCGGACGGGGCGGAGGGACTCCCGCAGGCGGTCAGGGCGAGGGCGGTGCTGGCCGCCGCGATCAGGGCGGCGGCGCGTTTTCTCAGGGAAGTCATGACTGGACCTTCCTCTTGGATGCTGTTCCGGCCGGGGCCGCACCGGAGGTCGTTTCTGATGCTGCGGCCGCGGTGGCGGCTGTTTGGGCGGGAGCGCGCAAGTCGTAGATCGCGTAGGCGGTCACCATGGCGAAGCACACCGCCGGAACGATGAACGAGCGGGCCGCGCTGGTGGCGTCCATCATCCGCCCCTGCACCATCGGCATGATCGCCCCGCCAACGATCGCCATAACCAGGCCGGCGGCGCCGAACTTGGTGGCGTCCCCGAGCCCGGACAGGGCCACGCCGTAAATCGTGGGGAACATCAGCGACAGGCAGAATGAGGCCGAGATGATGGCGATCACGCCGGTGATGTCGGGGCGCAGCGAGGCGTAGATGCACAGGCCAACGGCGATCGTGCCCAGGACGGCCATCACCTTGGTGGCCCGGATGCGGGCGATGACGGCGGTCATGAGGAAACGGGCGATCAGGAAGACGATCAAGCTGATCTGCAGCATCTGCGAGCCCAGCTGCAGGGAGCCGTTGATCGCCTGCTGGGTGTACTGGATGATGTAGGTCCAGCAGCACACCTGGGCGCCCACGTCGAAGAACTGGGCGATCACCCCGTAGCGGTAGCGCTTGGAACGCCACAGGGTGGCCAGCGGGCTGGTCGGTCGCGGGGCGTCGTCCTCGGCGACCTGGGCGGTGGGTGGCGCCTTCTGGACGAAGATGATTACCAGGATGACGGCCAGCAGGACCCCGAGGCCGATGTAGGGCCCCGTCACGGCGCGCAGCTGCTCGGCGCGGATGGCCCGCTCGGTCTCCGGGCTGACGTCGGCCAGGTTCACCGGGGTGTCGAGCTTGGGGAGGATGAGGGTGGAGGCGATCAGCACGCCGATGTTGGTGCCCAGCGGATTGAAGGCCTGGGCGAGGTTAAGGCGCCGGGTGGAGGTCTCCTCCGGGCCGAGGGAGATGACGTAGGGGCTGGCGGAGGTCTCCAGCAGCGAGCAGCCTGCGGCGATGGCGAACAGCGCGGCCAGGAAGGCGCCGTAGGTCATCACCTGGGAGGCGGGCCAGAAGCCGAAGGCCCCCAGGGACGCCAGCGCCAGGCCGGAGACCATGCCCGCCTTGTAGCCCCACCGGGAGTTGATCAGGGCGGCGGGGATCGCCAGCAGGAAGTAGGCGCCGTAGTAGGCCATCTGCACCAGCGAGGCCTGGAAGGAGGACATGTCGAAGATGCGCTTGAACCCGGAGACCATGGGGGTGGTCAGGTCTGCGGCGATGCCCCAGGCAGTGAAGCAGCCGATGACTGCGATCAGCAGCGTCGCGGCGCCCGGATACAGGATTCTGGTGGGCGTCTGAGGTGCGGGGGGCGCGGAGAGGTCGGACTTGTTCGTTTCGGCCAGGGCCGTCATGGGAGCTCCCGGATCGGCGGTGATGCGGTGTGCGTCGGGGCGAGGTGTTGAGATGGTTGGCGGGGCGGCGGACGCAGGGGACGACCGCCTCGAATGTGAGCTGAACCATATCACGTATGTGTGGCGGCGGGTCATGCCCGGAGGGATGGACCTCGCGGCGCGGCAGGGCGGCGGCTAGAGTGGAAACGTGGAGAATCTGGTTCTCATTGCCTACTACGTGTCGCTGGCCGTCAGTGTGATCTGGCGGATCGCGCAGCTCACCGCCGTGGGCCTGGGTGTCTGGGCGCTGATTGACACGTTCACCCATGACGCCTCGCATTTCATCGCGGCTGACAAGCGCACGAAGGGCTTTTGGCTCGGCGTCAATGCCGCCGGCGTGGCTGTGGTTCTGCTGATGGGGGCCACCTCGATGCTGGGCCTGCTGGGCGTGGTCGCGAACGCCGTCTACCTGGCCGACGTCCGCCCCGCGCTGCAGTACTACTCACCGGTGCGGGTGCGCTCCTCTATCCGCTTCCCCAATGGCCGCGGCGGCTATCAGGGCGGCCGGGGTCCGCGCGACTGGACGCCTGGCCGCTGATGCGCGCAGTCCTGCAACGCGTGCACCGGGCTGCGGTGCGGGCCGACGGAGACGTCGTCGGCGCCATTGACCGTACCGGGCTGCTGGCCCTGGTCGGTGTCACTCATGACGATGGCCCCGCGCAGGTGGCCACCGTGGCCCGCAAGATCGCCGAGCTGCGGCTCTTCGACGGCCCCGGCGACGACGGCGGTGCTCCGGGCCGGGAGGTGTCGGTTACCGACCTGGGGGCGCCGGTACTGGTGGTATCCCAGTTCACCCTGTACGCCGACGTGCGCAAGGGGAGGCGCCCGTCCTGGAACGGTGCGGCGCCGGGCGATGTGGCCGAACCCTTGGTGGAGGCGGTGGTTGCCGAGCTGCGCGCTCGCGGCCTGGAGGTGGCCACCGGACGCTTCGGCGCGCACATGGACATTGAAGCCGAGCTGGACGGCCCGGTCACCATCCTCGTCGAGGCGTGATGCCTGGATCGGTTGCCGGTGCACTGACGCCCGCGGAGGCGCCCCTGTTGTTGGGGCTCGTTCCGGAGTCGGTGATCGTCGCCGAGGCACGCTGCGACATCGACGCCCCGCTGCTGCCGCCCGAGGCCGCCCATGTCTCTCGGGCCTCGGCACGGCGTCGCGCCGAGTTCACCACCGTGCGGTTCCTGGCCGGGCGGGCGCTGGCCGAACTGGGGCTGGCCCGACCGGTTATGGTGCCCGGGCCGGCGGGGGAGCCCACCTGGCCCGACGGCGTCGTTGGTTCCCTGACTCATTGCACGGGATTCCGGGCGGCGGCGGTGGCCCGCGCGAGTGGGGTGGCGGCGGTGGGCATCGACGCCGAGCCGAACCGGCCGCTCGCGCGCGGCGTGCTTGAGCGGATCGCCGCACCGGTGGAGCGCGAGAACGTCTGCGAGCTGGTCGAGGCGGTCCCGGATGTGGCCTGGGACCGGCTCCTGTTCAGCGTTAAGGAGTCCGTCTACAAGGCGTGGTTCCCCCTGACGCACTGCCCCCTGCGCTTCGCCGACGCCGCGGTGACCGTGCGGCCGGACGGTACCTTTACGGCTCGGCTCGCCGCGGGCGCCCACTTCGATGCAGATGGCGCTGACCTGACTGGCCGCTGGGCCACGAGTGGTGGCCTGTTGGCGAGCGCGGTCGTCTGCTACGCCGGTTAGCGCTCTACTACGCCACTTCGGGGTCTGCTGAAGGGGTCCGGGGTGTACAGCAGTAGGGTAAGCGGCGTTGTTAAGGTCCAGTCGGCGTAGTAGACGACACCTCCGGACGGGATGCATGACCCTCGTGCGTGTTGCACGACCCCCGGAGGGTCGTGCAATGTACACCGGGGTCGTGCAACGTAACCGATAGGGGCCATGATGCGGATAGAAGCGGTACGTGGGGACATCACCGCCCAGGAGGCCGACGCCGTCGTCAACGCGGCCAACTCCGGGCTGCTGGGAGGCGGCGGGGTCGACGGCGCCATCCACCGCGCTGCCGGGCCGCGTCTGCTCCAGGCCTGCCGCGAGCTGCGCGCCACCAGCCTGCCCGATGGGCTGCCGGTGGGTCAGGCCGTGGCCACTCCCGGCTTCGACCTGCCCGCCCGCTGGGTCATCCACACCGTCGGCCCCAACCGGCACGCCGGCCAGACCGACCCCGCGCTGCTGCGCGCCGCCTTCCGCTCCAGCCTGGAGCTGGCCCAGGAACTCGGCTGCCGCAGCGTGGCGGTACCGGCGATCTCCGCGGGCGTATACGGCTGGGATGCCGACGCCGTCGCCCGCGCCGCCGTGGCCGAGGCCCGCGCGCTCGCAGCCCGAGCCGATACCGCCAGTGGCGTGGAAGTGTGCGGAACCGACGTCGTCGACGCCGCCGCGGAGCAAGCGGGTGGACTGCAAGTGGTGCGCTTCGTGCTCTTCTCCGACCGGCTGCTGCGGGCATTCCAGGCCGCCCTGGGCGCCTGAGTCCCGGTGACCGGCGCTCGGCGTCGGAGCTATCGGGCGTTGACGCGCACGAGGCCGGTCGGGCTTGTCGGGCGTGTGGTGGGCGGGGCGTCAGCTACGCCGGTTGGGCGTTAACAACGCTACTTAACGGCCTGCTGTATACCTCGCAGCCCTTCAGCAGGCCGTTAACAGGCGTTGTTAACCCCGAAGTGGCGTTGCAGACGGTGAGGTGGCGTTGCAGGCGGTGAGGTGGCGTTGCAGATGACCTCACTTTCAGGCACGGGGATAGCGGTAGCCACGTCCCTCGCTCTTCCTGCTAGGTCCTTGTGCAGGAGCCCGGCGTCAGGGTGGGGGTAGGTCGCCATGCTTGGACTCCCGCTCGGCCACTGGTACGAGGGCCTGCATGCACCCGCCCTCCTTTGTTCCTGAGTCGGGTCGGCTCAACCCTGCTCACGCCCACTGCGAACAGGGGCATGGTTGCCGGCCCCGCGCCGTTAGCCTTGTCAGCGCGTGCCCCGCGTTCCCCCAATCCGGGCAGTGCCCGAACCCGGGCAACGCGACCACCAACCGCACGTGCCGAGGAGCAATCAGCGATGTTCGAACGCTTTACCGACCGCGCCCGCCGCGTCGTCGTCCTGGCCCAGGACGAGGCCCGCGCGCTCAACCACAACTACATCGGTACCGAGCACCTCCTTCTGGGCCTGATCCACGAAGGCGAGGGGGTTGCCGCCAAGGCGCTGGAGTCGATGGACATCTCCCTGGACGCCGTGCGCGCCCAGGTCGTGGAGATCATCGGCGAGGGTCAGTCGGCCCCCTCCGGCCACATCCCCTTCACGCCGCGCGCCAAGAAGGTGCTTGAGCTGTCCCTGCGCGAGGCGCTGCAGCTGGGCCACAACTACATCGGTACCGAGCACATCCTGCTCGGCCTGCTGCGCGAGGGCGAGGGCGTGGCCGCGCAGGTGCTGACCAAGCTCGGCGCCGACCTGTCCACCGTCCGCCAGACTGTCATGCAGATGCTCTCCGGCTATGAGGGCAAGGAGACGGTTACCGCCGGCGGCTCCAACAAGGAGGGCGCGCCGTCGGGCTCGGCCATCCTGGACCAGTTCGGCCGCAATCTCACCGCCGCCGCGCGCGAGGGCAAGCTGGACCCGGTCATTGGCCGCCACAAGGAGAGGGAGCGCGTCATGCAGATCCTCTCCCGGCGCACCAAGAACAACCCGGTGCTGATCGGTGAGCCCGGCGTCGGCAAGACCGCTGTGGTGGAGGGCCTCAGTCAGGCGATCGTCCACGGCGACGTGCCCGAGACCCTGCGGGACAAGCAGCTGTACTCACTGGACATGGGCTCGCTCGTGGCAGGCTCGCGCTACCGCGGTGACTTCGAGGAGCGCCTGAAGAAGGTCCTGAAGGAGGTGCGCACCCGCGGCGACATCATCCTGTTCATCGACGAGATTCACACCCTCGTCGGGGCGGGGGCCGCTGAGGGTGCCGTCGACGCCGCCAGCATCCTCAAGCCGATGCTGGCCCGCGGGGAGCTGCAGACCATCGGTGCCACCACTTTGGAGGAGTACCGCAAGATCGAGAAGGACGCCGCCCTGGAGCGGCGCTTCCAGCCGGTTACTGTCGAGCAGCCCTCCATCGAGGAGACCATCGAGATCCTCGGGGGCCTGCGCGACCGCTACGAGGCCTTCCACCGCGTGGTCATCACCGACGACGCCATTGAGGCGGCCGCCAAGCTGGCCGACCGGTACATCAACGACCGCTTCCTGCCGGACAAGGCCATTGACCTGATCGATGAGGCGGGCGCGCGGCTGCGCATCCGCCGCATGACCGCTCCGCCCGAGCTGCGCGAGATCGACGAGAAGATCGCCGCCGTGAAGAAGGAGAAGGAGTCGGCTATAGACGACCAGGACTTCGAGCGCGCGGCCTCGCTGCGCGACGACGAGCGTCGTCTGGGCGAGGAGCGTGCCGCTAAGGAGAAGGCCTGGAAGTCCGGGGACCTTGACCAGGTGGCGGAGGTGGATGAGAACCTCGTGGCCGAGGTGCTCGCCATGTCCACTGGCATCCCGGTGGTCAAGCTCACCGAGACCGAGTCCGCCAAGCTGCTGGGCATGGAGGATGAGCTGCACAAGCGGATCGTCGGCCAGGACAAGGCCATTCAGGCCCTGTCCAAGACCATCCGGCGCACGCGCGCGGGCCTGAAGGACCCCAAGCGCCCCGGCGGCTCGTTCATCTTCGCCGGCCCCACCGGCGTGGGTAAGACCGAGCTGGCCAAGGCCCTGGCGGAGTTCCTCTTCGACGACGAGGACGCGCTGATTCAGCTCGACATGTCCGAGTTCGCCGAGAAGCACACCGTCTCCCGGCTATTCGGTGCGCCCCCCGGCTACGTCGGCTACGACGAGGGCGGCCAGCTCACCGAGAAGGTGCGGCGGCGTCCCTTCAGTGTGGTGCTGTTCGACGAGGTGGAGAAGGCCCACCCGGACATCTTCAACTCGCTGCTGCAGATCCTGGAGGACGGTCACCTCACCGACGCCCAGGGCCGAGTGGTGGACTTCAAGAACACCGTCATCATCATGACCACCAACCTCGGCTCCAAGGACATCGGCAAGGCCGTGGCCACGGGCTTCCAGTCCACCGAGGGCGGCACCATGGACTACGAGGAGATGAAGGCGCACGTCAACCGTGAGCTCAAGCAGCAGTTCCGGCCCGAGTTCCTCAACCGCGTGGATGACCTGATCGTCTTCCCGCAGCTGACCAAGGCGGAGGTCCGCCAGATCGTCGACCTGATGATCGGCCGCCTGGCTGCGCGCCTGGCCGAGCAGGAGATGGACATCGAGCTGACCGACGGCGCCAAGGAGCTGCTGGCCGAGCGCGGCTTCGACCCGGTGCTCGGTGCTCGTCCGCTGCGCCGCGCCATCCAGCGCGACATTGAGGACGCCCTGAGCGAGAAGATCCTCTTCGGGGAGATCGAGCGGGGCCAGAAGGTCCTGGTCGACGCCGAGGGCGAGGGCATCCTGGGCGAGTTCACCTTCCGCGGCGTGCCCCGGCAGGACGCGGAGGAGGCCGTACGCGAGGCGGAGGAGATCGCCTCGGCCGCGGCCGAGCCGGCGCAGCAGTGAGCGTGGCATGAGCGTGGCACTGACCCGCCAGTAGGCGTTCGATCCGCCGGGCGGTCGGCTAGGTGCCGGTTGCTCCGTGGTGCATGGAGCTCGGCAGTGTATGGAGGCGGGGCCGCTTCCCACCAGGGGAGTGGCCCCGCCTTCGCGTATGGGTGTGCGCCGGTTGCCGGGGGCAAGCGCGGGCAGGATTGATCGGGGCCGGGAGGCGGCTGCGGGACGGGTTTGCGGGTCCCGGTAACGAAGAGGATCAAGTGGCGCTTGCCATAACCGGGCTGTGAGTTTGATGTGACCTTCGCGCTACTGCCCCGTTTTCACTGGTCCTCGGCGTGTTCTCGGTTAGTGTGTGCGGCGTTAGTGGAAGTGCTTGGCGCATCTGGAGTCAAGTGCTTGCAAGTCGTTATCTACAGATTCTGCTGGACCCTTCAAGGAATACACCCATCATGACTGCGACCGTGCCTGTTTCCGCCCGGCAAGCGCCTCCGCTGCCGGGGTGGATCAGACCATTGACCGGCCCGGATGAGCCCTCTTTGGGGCGGAAAGCCACTTGGGCTGTCGAGACGCTCCTGCTAGCCATGTCTCCCGCGATACTCCTGGGCCTGTCCTACCCGCTGGCCATGAGCCGGATGGCGGGGCACGTGGTCGGCGGCCAGCCGATTGCCTCGCTGATCATCAGCGTTGCCGTGGGCGTGCCCTGGCTGAGCCAAGTGGTTTGCGGCCCCGTCTACCGGCTCATGGGGCCCGTCGTGGATGAGCGACCGGGCGAGTGCGCCGGGCAGTTCATCCGACTGTGGCCGGCTGTCCTGGCATTCTCGGTTCCACCGGCGCTGGTGGTCACAGCACTCGTGGCCCTGACCACGCACTGGCCCGCACCGGCGCTCGCCGCGCATTTCCTGCTGCTGATGGAGAACATGGTCTTCGCCCAGTCGCTCATGGTGGCGGACCTGTTGCGGCGCAGGCGCCACTGGGCCCTGGGCTGGGTGGCCTACGCCGCTTCGGTGCTGCTACTGCCAACGGCCTGGTACCTGCCGCCGCTGCTGGCCACCGTCACGCAGGTCGTGCCGCTGGTGCCGTTAATGCCCGGCCTGCTGCGTCCGCAGCCCGTACCTGTCAAGGACTACGTGGCGGACATGGGGCGAGGCCTGGTTCTTGGCGGCGTGCTCTGGGCGGACAAGCTCCTCCTCTTCCTCACTGTCGGAACTCAGTGGCACATTGCCCTGGCCTACTTGTGCCTGCAGCCAGCCGTACTCGGCTACACCTTCTACTTCGCAATCGCCACACCCAGGGTTACCGGGGCGCTGTCGGACTTCCACCAGGGGCTTGAGTCGGTGAGCATCGAGTCGCTGCACGATCGCAGCCGCTATCTCACCAGGCTCATGGACCGTGCGCTCGTGCGCGCCGTGCTGGTGGAGGCCCTGGGCGTGGCCGTGGTGCTGGCGGCGATTGCAGTACTGGCCCCCGCGTCATTGCTTGAGGCGTTCGCCGTGTCGCTGGGGTCGGCGCTGCTGGCAGCGCTCACCCTGCTCGCTTACGAGATCGACCATGCCGGGGACCCCGCCCTGGCGCTGTGGCTGTCCGCCGCGCACCTGCTGGCGGCGCTGGCGAGCTTCACCCTGGTTGGCGGCCTGGCCGCCTCATTCGCGGCGACGGCGCTGGTTGACGTAGCGCTGATCGCCGTCTCGGTGATCATCTACCGGGCGCGCTGGTCCTCGCCCGAGTACTCCTTCTTCTGGCGAAAGGCCCTGTCATGGTGAGCAGTGAACACGACCCGGTGATGGGCGGGACCGAGCCCGCAGGCGCCGTCCTGCCCGACGGCGTTCCCGCTGACGGGCGTTACGCGGAGGTGGATGTAGCCATCGTCATGGAGTCCACCTACCCGTATCTCAAGGGCGGGGTCTCCGCAGTCGTCCACGACATCATCACCGGCAACCCGGACCTCACGTTCGGGATCATCCACATCACCTGGGACCATGACTCCCCGCGCACCGACCTGTACGGCATGCCGGGGAACGTGCGCTGGGTGAAGGTTGTGTACCTGTCAATGGCGGACCACCCGGAGTTCACCTCCAGCCGCCCCGCCGACCTGCACATGAACCACCGCGAGCGGCTGGTGCTGTCTCACCGGCTCATCGACGCCCTGCAGGCGCTGGCGGCGGGTGAGGGCAAGCCGGTCTGGGACTTGATCGCGGAGGGCATGGCCGCCTCGACGCGCCGCTACCCGCTGTGGGCGCTACTGGGGTCCGCCGAGTTCATGGAGACCTACCGCGACCGGATGCCTACACTCGGGATGTCGCTGAGCGAGCTGTTCTGGTGCCTGCGCGAGTTCTTCTCCCTGGCGTACGCGGTGCTGGGGCAGACCATGCCCCGGGCGCGCGTCTATCACGCCCACACCACCGGTTACGCCTCCCTGCTGGCCGCCAACGCCGCCCGGGAGAACCAGGGGTCCTTCCTGCTGACCGAGCACAACCTCTACGTACGCGACACGATCAATACACTGCTGGGCAGGCGCATGGACAAGCCCGTCACCCGGCAGGACTACCGGACCTTCGACGTCGGCGGGCGGGACCGGATGTGGATGGCCTGGTGGATCGAGATGGGGAGGCTGTGCTACCCGGAGGCCTACGCCACCACCTACTTGTATCCCGACGCCGTCTCAGAGGCCAGGGAACTGGGGCTCGACTCGACCGCGGTCCACGTCATCCCCAACGGCATCGTCATCGACGAGTTCGATGGGGCCTACGCCGAGCGGCGTGACGCCACCCGGCTGCTGCGGCAGGAAGGAGTTGAGGCCCACCGGTGGCGGCTGGTGTACATAGCCAGGGTTGTACCGATCAAGGGGCTGCTGGACCTGATTGAGTCCGTGCGGATTCTGCGCGAGCGCGGCCTGCGGTTCCACCTTGATGTATGCGGTCCCACCGAGCACGCTCCCGACTACTACGAGCGCTGCGTCGCCAGGATCGCGGAGCTCGGCCTGGAAGACGTCATCACGGTGCGTGGCACGATCAACGTCCGTGAGCACCTGAGCGACTGGGACCTCTTCCTCCTTCCGTCCTACAACGAGGGCCTGCCGGTGGTGTCGCTGGAAACGATGGGCGCAGGTATTCCCACCGTGTCTACCGACGTGGGCGCGCTGCGGCCGGTTGTCCTTGACGCCATCACCGCCCAGGACGGGACGGTCCTGGACCCCAGCGGTTTCATCATCTCCCCCGGGGACCCGGTACTCATGGCGGACCGGATCCAGCAGGTCACGAGCGACGTTGACCTGTTTGAGCGGATGAGCCGCTCCGCTCGGGCAAGGGCGGAGACCGCCTTCAACCTGCTGCGGGTCAACGCCGCATACCATGAGCTGTACGTGGAGGGAGGAGTGGGCCGTCCCAGGGCGGACGCGGCTCATAACGCGGGGGCGCGGCGGCCACATGGCGTACCACCGTCGTCGCGGGGACGTCACCGGGCGCCGCGGCGGCCTGTTAAGTGGAACTGGAGCCGGAAGCCCAAAGGGCGGTCGGCCGCGAAATGACCGGCACCGGCACGGGAGTCGGCGCCTGGCTGCGCTACGGCGGGCCGATTGCACCCGCAGAGGTGGACTTCGCCGTCGCCCACTACCGGACCGCGGTCCTCCAGCCCTGGGAGCGGGAGGTTGCGGCCAGGCTCAAGGACGCCCGCCCCGACATGACGGTGCTGGCCTACCGCTGCCTGTCCTCGGCGCGGGACTTCGAACCGCCCGAACGCTGCGCCTCGGGGATCGGCTGGCGGGAGGCTGACGCGCGGGGCTGGATCGCGCACCGCTCCGGCGAGCCGGTGGAGTGGTCCTCCTATCCGGGACACTTCCAGGCCCGCGTGTGGGACCCCGACTACCGCGCCGCCTGGGCGGAGCACGTCGCCGGATCGCTGGAGGGAACCGCTTTCGACGGGGTGATGGCGGACAACGATGTCTTCGAGGACTATTACGGTCTGGACCTGCCCGCCATTGCCGCCGCCGACCCGCACGCCCCGGCCGACGTCGCGGGGCTGCGCCTGGCGCTGAGCGAACTGGTTGACGTGGCGGGGCGGGCCCTGTCCGCTACTGGCCGCCTGCTGGTTCCCAACATCGCCGAGGCGCGGCGCGAACCCGGCCGCTGGAAGCGCCACGCCGCCTGGGGCGGGGGCTTCGACGAGTGCTGGTTGGGCTGGGGGGAGGACATCCTGTTCGATGCGGCGACGGCGGCTGCGCAGGCGGGCCAGCTCGACGGCCCGGGCCTGGGGCTGCTGCGCACGCCCTCAGGTGGGTCTGGTCCGGAGTATGACGGGTCCCGGCAGGGCCTGTACGGGTTGGCGATGTTCTGGATCATCGGGGCCGGGTCCCCGCGCCTGTCCTATGCGGCCACCGGGCACGATGACTACTCGCGTACGCCCTGGTTCCCCGCCATGGACGCCGATCTTGGCCGACCGTGCGGGCCTGTGCGCAAGTCCGGCCGAGTCTGGCGACGGCGCTTTGAAGGCGGGGTCGCGGCCGCCATACCCGACGGGGAGAGCGGGGGAACCGTTACTCTTCCGCATGGCGCGGTACAACCGGGACCGCTGGGGCGGCCCGACGGCGCACCCCTGCCTCGCCGTCTCCGACTGCGCCCCCACGAGGGCGTGATCGCTCTGGTGCCCTGAGCCGTTCCTGCCTTTCCTGGTTGTTCGCGTTTGCGGCGTGGTGGGCTGGCGGCGTGGCAGGTTTGCGGCGTGGCGGGCTGGCGGCATTGCGGTAGGGGCGTTCGGGTCGGCGGCTGGTGTGCTCTCGGGGGTGCTCAGGTCGGCGGCTGGTGCATTGGACTTCGGAGCGGTTGGCTCTACTTGGACTGTCTGGCTCTACGGGGACTGTGTAGCTCTACTTGGACTGCCCAGAGGCGCTCTCGGACGGACCAGCCGGAGGAACACGGTCCCCGATCCGGTGCCCGCACGACTTTGAATACTCCGGGGCCCCGTCCGCGAATGCCACCACCTTCCCGAATACGTCCTCGTACGCCGAGTACGACCTCGCCGGCCCCAAAACGACCCCATGTAGTTGTCCGAATACGACCTTGGGTGGGCGAGTACGACCTCCGCGTGGCGAATACGTCCTCGTCAGCCCGAGAACGTCCCCCGCCCGGCGAAAACGTCATCATCAGCCCCAAACCCTCCACGATGTGGAGGGTTTGGGGAGTGTGAGGTCGTATTCGGCCTGCGTGGGGTGGTCGAGCACGACCTCATACGCCCGAGTACGACCTCGCGAGCCCGAAAACGACCCCATGTAGTGGCCCGAATGCGACCTTGGGTGGGCGGGAACGACCTCGACGGCCCGACCACGACCGCAACGCAGCGTTCCTCCAACCCGAACGCCATATCCGCGAACCATCGCGGCAGAAAGCGAATCCGTGGGTGCCGAGTAGTGAACTCACGAACACCCCTCTGCACGTCGGCCGAGAGCAGCGCGTTGACGGAGACCTCCGGCTCTTTTAGTTCGTGGTGTTGAGGCTGGTCGGGGGCAGGTCGCGTGCGGCCCTTGAACGTGGGGCCAAAGCGCCGCGGGGCCCGGCGTGAAAGAGCCAGGCGCGGTCCCGCCAGGCCTCGGTCAACCGTGTGCGGGCGAGCCAGGCGCGGTCCCGCTAGGCCTCGGCCAGCCGTGTGCGGGCCAGCCAGGTTCGGGCCAGCCTGGCCCCGGGCGAGTCAGGCGCCCCGAGACGCCCACGCGCCCCGCTAACCTGCTCGCTCCTGCGAACCCCCTCCGACCCCACGAGCAACCCCACTCCGCAAACCGGAAGCCTCCGAAGAGTAGAACGGAGCGCATTAGTCGCTGCACTCCGCTTTCCGCGGGCTGGTGCTGCGTGCCGCCTGCAGCGAGAGGCGCGCCGTCCGCGCACCCCGTGCGGTGAGCTGGTGCGTATTTTGTCCGTACAAATAGCGACGATATGGCGACATGGCGCCGGAAAGTGGCGTTAGGACTGAAGTCACATTAGAGTGTGCGCTGTCAACGCGCGCGGGCGCATAGCCAACCAGAACTAGAAAGAGGCGACGATGCCCAAGTACGTATACCGCTTCAGTGAGGGAGACAAGGACCAGAAGGACCTCCTGGGCGGTAAAGGGGCCAACCTCGCCGAGATGACCCGACTCGGCCTGCCGGTGCCGCCCGGCTTCACCATCACCACCGACGCCTGCCGGGCCTATCTGCGCGACGGCGTCGTCCCCGATGAGCTAGCCGTCCAGGTCACCACTGCCCTCCGGCAGGTCGAGGAGGAGCTCGGCCGCCAGCTGGGTGACGCCGAGGACCCGCTGCTCGTGTCAGTGCGCTCCGGCGCCAAGTTCTCCATGCCCGGCATGATGGAGACGGTCCTGAACATCGGGCTGAACGACGCCTCGGTCAAGGGCCTGGCCGCCGCTTCAGGCGATGAGCGCTTCGCCTGGGACTCCTACCGCCGCCTGATCCAGATGTTCGGCAAGACCGTGCTCGACGTCGACGGCGATCACTTCTCCGACGCCCTGGACGCCAAGAAGGTCGAGCGCGGCGTCAGCCTCGACTACGAGCTAGACGTGGATGCCCTCAAGGAGCTCGTGGAGCAGTACAAGGCGATCGTCGCCGAGCACGCAGGCATCGACTTCCCCCAGGACCCGCGCGCCCAGCTGGACATGGCCACGGAGGCCGTCTTCCGCTCCTGGAACACCGAGCGCGCCCACATCTACCGGCGCCGCGAGAAGATCCCGCACGACCTGGGCACCGCCGTCAACGTGTGCACCATGGTGTTCGGCAACATGGGGGAGACCTCCGGCACCGGCGTGTGCTTCACCCGCGACCCCTCGACCGGCCGCTCCGGCGTGTACGGCGACTACCTGGTCAACGCCCAGGGTGAGGACGTCGTCGCCGGCATCCGCAACACCCTGTCCCTGGCGGACTTGGAGCGCCTGGACAAGACCAGCTACGACGAGCTGCGCGCCGCCATGCGCCGCCTGGAGACCCACTACCGCGACCTGTGCGACATCGAGTTCACCATTGAGCGCGGCAAGCTCTGGCTGCTGCAGACCCGCGTGGGCAAGCGCACCGCAGCGGCGGCCTTCCGCGTGGCCACCCAGCTGGTGGACGAGAAGCTGATCACCATGGACGAGGCCCTCACCCGCGTCACCGGTGATCAGCTCACCCAGCTGATGTTCCCGCAGTTCGGCGACGACGCCGGACGCGACCTGATTACCCGCGCCATGCCCGCATCCCCGGGCGCCGCCGTCGGCCACATCGCCTTCGACAACGCCGAGGCCGTCGCCCGTGCCGAGGCCGGGGAGTCCGTCATCCTGGTGCGTCGCGAGACCAACCCCGACGACCTGCCGGGCATGGTCGCCGCCGTCGGCGTGCTTACCGCCCGCGGCGGGAAGACCTCGCACGCCGCCGTCGTCGCCCGCGGCATGGGCAAGACCTGCGTGTGCGGCGCCGAGGCGCTGGAGGTGGACGCCGCCGCCCGCACCGTGCGTGTGGCCGGGCGGGAGGCGCCCCTGACCAGTGACGATGTGATCGCGATCGACGGCACCACCGGTGAGGTGTTCCTGGGGGAGGTCGCCGTGGTCGACTCCCCGGTGATGACCTACCTGCGCCGTGGCCTGGACACGGCGCTGGCCTCCGCCGCCGACGACGACTCCCGCGAGCTGGTCACCAGCGTGGACCGCATCATGCGGCGGGCCGATGAGGTACGCCGCCTGCAGGTGCGTGCCAACACCGACACCCCCGACGACGCGCGCCACGCCATCCACCGCGGCGCTCAGGGCGTGGGCCTGTGCCGCACCGAGCACATGTTCCTCGGTGAGCGCAAGCAGTACGTGCAGAACCTGATCCTTGCCGCCGACGACGCCGAGCGGGAGGCCGCCCTGGCCGCCTTGCTGCCGCTGCAGAAGGGCGACTTCGTGCAGATGCTTGAGACGATGGACGGCAAGCCCATGACGGTGCGCCTGATCGACCCGCCGCTGCACGAGTTCCTCCCCGACCTGACCGAGCTGAGCGTCAAGGTTGCGGTTGACCGGGAGCGCGGCACCCTGGACCCGGCCGACGAGCAGCTGCTCGCCGTGGTGCGCCGCAACCACGAGGCGAACCCTATGCTCGGTCTGCGCGGCGTGCGTCTGCTGCTGACCATGCCGGGCCTGATCGAGCTGCAGGTGCGGGCCATCGCGGAGGCCGCCGTCGAGCGGCTCAAGGCGGGCGGCGATCCCCGCCCGGAGGTGATGATCCCGCTGATTGGCTCGGTGCGGGAGCTGCAGCTGGCGCGGGAGCGCGCGGAGGCGGTGCTGGCGGAGGTGTCCGCGGAGTCCGGTTTCGACCTCGACTTCCCGGTCGGCTGCATGATTGAGCTGCCGCGCGCGGCCGTCACCGCGGCGCACATCGCCGAGGAGGCGGACTTCTTCTCCTTCGGCACTAATGACCTGACCCAGACCACCTGGGGCTTCTCCCGCGACGACGTGGAGGCGTCCTTCGTGGGCCGCTACATCGAGGCGGGCATCTTCGGCACTTCCCCGTTCGAGTCCATTGACGTCGACGGCGTGGGCGGCATGGTGCGGATGGGCGTCGACGGCGGCCGGTCTACCAAGCCGGGCATGAAGATGGGCGTGTGCGGCGAGCACGGTGGTGACCCCGACTCGATCGCCTTCTTCCACCGGGTCGGTTTGGACTATGTGTCATGCTCGCCGTTCCGCGTGCCGGTGGCGCGTCTGGAAGCGGGTCGGGCGGCGGTGCTGGAGCCGGCCGAGTGACGCATTGGTGAGGCGTCGGCGTGCCGTCGATGTGAAGCGCTGAAGGCACGTCGGCGGGGCTCCGATACGAACTTTTGCACCCTGGTGTACGGCAGTTTTCCGCACACCAGGGTGCAAAAGTTCGCAGTAGGGGCATTTGGTCGCCGTTGAGGGCAGCGGCTGGGTGTTGGCAGGGGAGGGTATCTCTCAGGCTGGCTGCGGCCGACGGAACTCGTCCCAGTTTGTCAGGAGGTTGAAGCCTGCGGCTATGCCTAGCACGATTACCGCCAGGTTGCTGCCGGGGCTGGACAGGACGAGGCGCTGCGGGGTGATGAGTAGGTCGGCAATGAGCACGGCGGCCAGTGCCGCGTCCACGACGACTATGCCGGGGCCCACTCTCCAGCGCAGCCTCGTGCCGAAGTAGCCGCAGTCCGCATGTATGCCGCGTGCGACTACGCTGGCAGATGCGCCGGCCAGGGCCAGTAGCAGGACCGCTGCGATGGTCTCGGTGATGGGCAGGCGGCCGCCCAGTATCAGGCAGCCTGCCAAGAACAGCTCGATCACAGGTAGAGCCAGTGCCACATGACGGGCTGAGCGCCCGGACACTATGCGGTAGCCGACAACGTCCGCTACCTGCTGATCGCGCGACGTGGAGAGCTTTGCGTAGGCGCTCAGAGCCAGCAGCAGACCGGTCAGGATCCGACCCGCTGCGAGCATCATGGCGACAGTCGAGAGCAAGGTACTCACGCTCCTTCCGCGTCCAGGAGTGCATTACTGCACGATGGGGTGCTGGAGGACGGCATCTCCATCGTGCGCCGCTCCCGGGCGCATGTCAACAGGGAGGAGCGCGCAGGCGGCATCCTCCCACGCGGCCTCTGCATGCTGCGCGCAAGCAGTTACGCGGCGTGCTGGCAAAGTAGAGTCAAGCGATGGGCGTAACGCAGCCTGTTAGTTGCGGTACAGTGATGGTGAGTCGATGGCCGCCCGAGTCGCCTAGTAACCCTGGAGGAAGAGATGTCCGAGAAGGAAAAGCTCGCCGAGCTGAAGGAATATGTCGATCGCAAGAACCGCGAGACGGACCTGGTGAATCCGTACGCCTGCACCGTTGTGGAGGGGCTGCATGGCTGGGTGAATGCGTCCGACACCTGGGAGGGGCCGCTGGCGGATGAAGAGTCCGAGGAGACGAAGGCCGAGATTGACGCGCTGATTGGTGTGTTTGCGGCGCTCAGTGAGGATCTTGCGACGGCAATAGCCAACGCAGAAAGCGGCGAGGAGGATAGCTGACACCCATCGGGGTGTCGGGAATTCCGCCTGGTTGCTGCATAGGAAGGGGAGGAACAATAATGACAAAGGTATCCCTCAACGCAGAGAAGCTGGAAACCGCCATCGCTCAAATCCGTAAGGTTGCCACCGACGCGGAAGGCGCTCGGAGCTCAATCAATCTCGAGATTAACAACGCCGATGTCGCCGTGCCTGACACTGACTTCAGCTCGGACGCGTTGACCGCCATTGATAACCTGAGGGCCAGAGCGGATGAGATTGAGTCCTGCAAGGACGAGATCGTGCGGCTGAATGAGTCGGGAATCGCGGGCATGGACGCTAACGGCGTCATCACCTACAATCTGCCGGACACCGTGACGATCAACTCTTCGGGCGATCTCAGTTCGGTAGTCCAGGCGGAGATCGACGCGGAGAAGGCGAAGAACGCAGATCCCGATGAGCTGCTGGACCTGATGAATGGATCGGTAGCAGACCATCAGGATGATGAGGTCTATGCTGCGGCCTTCGCCGACGCCATGGGACCCGAGGGCATGGCCGATCTGGCCTACACGATTGACAAGCACCGGCAGTACCAGCTTGAGAACTTTCCGGACTACGATCCGAAGGATCCCGACACTGACTACGGCACTCGCTGGGATAGGACCAACGAAGCATGGTTGTCCGCTCAGGCGACGCTGTCGATCTGCTTCGGCACGGCGACGAACTCCTCTGCCTGGACGCCCCAGCACCGCAAGGAGTATGCGGAGGAGCTGGCGGAACTCGTCACGGACGAAGATCAGCCCTACTACATGCCACTCGGCTTCAACCTGCTGCTGGAAGGCGCGAACCGAACCGCAGCGAATACGGCCGAGGTTGACGGCGAGGCGGTGCAGGCCGGCGGAGTGTTCAACAAGTACTTCCTGCAGGATCTGGGGAATGCCATACAGGCGCATGAGAAGACCAGCGAAGGTTACCCGGCGTGGCGGGAGATGATGCTGAAGACCTCTTCGCCTGAGGGGAGCATGGGTGATTGGGATCCGATGGCCGGGATTCTGACTGCGATGGGGCGGCAGCCTGATGCGGCTTTGGACTTCCTGGCGCCGCCGGTTGATGATCGCGCCACCGAGCAGACCGTGGAGGTTGATGGTACTACCTGGGAGTGGCTTAAGGGGCGTGACTGGGATTCGACCAGTTTTGAGGCGCTTACGGCGGCCATTGCGGGCGCTTCGGAGCATCGTCAGTTGACGACGGGTACGAAGGACGAGCGTGCCGCGTGGATCACGGAGCAGGCGGTGGTTGACATGGCCGGGCGCAAGGATGGCCTGTGGACGGACACTTCGCGGCAGAACGCGGCCGTGGTACTGGCCAATTCCATGCAGGAGGTGGATGAGGCCGCAGGCGACGTTCAAAGAAATTCACGGAGATCGCAATTCAATGCTGCGATGCCCGCTGGCTGGGATGAGAAGCACGACGAGGAGGTGCGCGCATTGTTGCAGGAGACGCTCAAGGATGACGTCGCCTTGCAGACCGTCTCCGACGCTGCAGGCAGGTACGCGTCTGCGCGCATGGATAGCGCATTGGATGCTCTGCCGGAAGACGCGAGTGGGGAGGAGGCGTATAAGCGGGCGTCTCAAACGGGGTACAGTAATGGCCGCCTTATCGGATATATTCAGGGTGCCGCGGAGAAGGGGCGCGGCGACGCCGCAGCCGAGAAAGACGCGACCAATCAGATGATCCTAAACGCCTTTGGTAAAGGGCTGAGCTTCATACCGGGACCACAGTCCGCTGTGGCAGGAAAGGCGCTAAGTATCGCGGAGTCGTATGCGCTCGATATGGTGGGGGACTGCTTGCCATCAAATGCGCAGCAGGCGCAGGACGAGGCGGTGAGTATGCAGGAGCAAGCCATGAGGAGAATATTAGCGGAATCGTATGTCAAGCTTGATGAACGCGGGTATTTGCCGCCCGAGGCATACTTGGACTACGAGAACAACTATTACGAGGACTCCTGGATGAAGCGCGACGATCAGGGAGACTTGCATATTGACGGTGAGGCGTTGCTGTCCAATCCGGAAAGCATCGAGCAGTTCATGGGGTGGATTGAAGATGATTGGGAGCTTGACTCTGTTCTGGGTGAGGCATTGATGGGGTCGAATGGTTTCGAAGCAGGCGCTAAGAGTGGGAGGCGATGATGGGGCAAATACAACGTGAGGTGGGTGTCAAGGCGCGTGTAGTTTGGGTTTTGCTAATTCTGGCGTGTACGGGGTGCTTCGGGGGTTGTGCCGATGATTCGATCACGGGCCCTTACTGTGGGCTGATTGCCGAGGAGGACGTGACTCCGATAGTGGGTCGTGTGACGGAGGTTGAGGAGGGGGGTGGCAGGCTGTCATATTGTACTATCGAGGGTGAGCGTGCTGTGTTGGCGGTGCACGGCACTAGCGACTCGTGGGTTGTGTTTGGGCAGGATGGTGACAACGCGTTTACGACGTTGGAGGCGATTACTGGGGGTGAGGGGCGTGAGATCCCGGGTACGGAAGCGCGCGTATTCTCTTACCTGTCTACGGGAAATCCTGTGCACCCGAATGCTTATGCTTATTGGTTGGAGGGGCGTGCCGGGTTTGCCATGTACACGGTGGTTGCCGAGGATGCTGATGAGTCGACGGTTGCGGCGTTGGAGGAGTTGGTGATCAAGTACGCACCACAGGTCTTGGATGGCGTGGCTTCGCGTTCGGAGGACCCAGGCCCTAACTGGAATGATCCGGCGACTGGTGCGCCTGGTGCCGAGTCGTCTGCTTCCCAGGCTGCAGACATGTCCAGCGATGCTGACTCAACGTCCACCGGATCGCCAGGTCAGTGACAATGATGCGACTCAAGTTCAGCCGTGTGCGGTCACTCCGTGCTGTTGTGGTGGCGCTGCTAGTGGTCGCGCCGTTAGGTTGCGTAAGTGGTTGCGCTGATGATTCGATCGCGGGCCCATACTGTGGGCTGATTGCCGAGGAGGATGTACACCCTATTGTGGGTCGTGTGACGGAGGTTGAGGAGGGGGATGGCGGACTGCTCTATTGTAGAGTTCGGGGTGAGCGCGCTGTACTGGTTGCGAGCGGTACGGACGACTCGTGGGTTTCGTATGGGCGTAACGGCAATAACGCGTTTACGACGTTGGAGGCGATCACTGGGGGTGAGGGGCGTGAAGTTCCGGGGGCCGATGCGCGTGTATTCTCCTATCTTCGGCCGCACACTGAGTCTCCGGATGCTTATGCGTATTGGTTGGAAGGTCGTGCCGGGTTCACGATGTACACGGTGGTTGCCGAGGACGCTGACGAGTCGACAGCTGCGGCGTTGGAGGAGTTGGTGATCAAGTACGCGCCGCAGGTGCTGGATGGGGTGGACTCGCGTACAGCGGACCCCGGTCGCAACCGGGGCGATCCGGCCACCGGCACTCCCAGTCCCGAGTCGTCGGCCGCACAGACCACGGACTCGTCCAGAGGGGCGGAGTCTACGTCCACCGGATCGCCAGGTCAGTGACAATGATGCGACTCAACTTCAGCCGTGTGCGGTCACTCCGGGCTGTTGTGGTGGCGCTGCTAGTGGTTGCGCCGTTAGGTTGCGTAAGTGGCTGCGCTGATGATTCGATCGCGGGCCCATACTGTGGGCTGATTGCCGAGGAGGATGTACACCCTATTGTGGGTCGTGTGACGGAGGTCGAGGAGGGTAGTGACGGAGTGTTCTATTGTAGCATTGAGGGTGAGCGTGCCGTATTGGCCGCGCACGGTACGGCGGATTCATGGGTGGCGTTCGGGCGTGGTGGTAATAATGCGTTTACCACGTTGGAGGCGATTGCTGGGGGTGAGGGGCGTGAGGTCCCGGGTGCGGATGCGCGTGTATTCTCCTATCTTGGGCGGTACCCAAAGCACCCGAATGCTTATGCTTATTGGTTGGAAGGTCGTGCCGGGTTTGCCATGTACACGGTAGTTGCGGAGGATGCTGATGAGTCGACGGTTGCGGCGTTGGAGGAGTTGGTGATCAAGTACGCGCCACAGGTGCTGGATGGGGTGGCATCGCGTACAGCGGACCCCGGTCGCAACCGGGACGATCCTGCCACCGGCACTCCCAGTCCCGAGCCGTCTGCCTCTGCCACCGCCGCGACGACTGCCTCTGTCACGGCAGGGACGGAGGGATCGGACCGGGCTCGAAGCGATGCGGAGAAGGCGAAGAACGCCAAGCCCGATGAGCTGCTGGAACTGATTAACGGATTGTTGGCCGACCACAAGGACGATGGGGTCTATGCCGCGGCCTTTGCCGACGCCATGGGCCCAGAGGGGATGATGGAACTGGCCTACACGATCAACCAGCAGAGGCAGCAGCAGACCGAAAACCTGCCCGCTTACGATCCGAATGACCCCGACGCCGAATACGTGACCCGTTGGCAGCAGACCGAAGACGCGTGGCTGTCGGCCCAGGCGACGCTATCGATCTGCCTCGGCACTGCGACGAACTCCTCGGCCTGGACTCCCCAGCACCGCACGGACTACGCGAAGATACTCAGTGAGCTGCTCGCGGACGAGAGCCAGTCCTACTACATGCCGCTCGGCTTCAACCTGCTGCTTGCGGGAGCCGACCGTTCGGTCATGAACCTGGTCGAGGTTGACGGCGGGGTGGTGCAGGCCGGCGGGGAGTTCGACAAGTATTTCCTGCTGGACCTGGGGCATGCCTTGCAGGCGTATGAGCAGACCGATAGCGATCTGCCAGTGTGGCAGTTGCAGCGGATGAAGACGTCGTCTCCGGAAGGCGGCGTGGGTGATTGGGATCCCATGGCCGGGATTCTGACTGCGATGGGGCGGCAGCCCGATGCGGCTTTGGACCTCCTGGCGCCGCCGGTTGATGACCGTGCCATCGAGCAGACCGTGGAGGTTGATGGCACGACCTGGGAGTGGTTGCGGGGACGTGACTGGGACTCGACCAGTTTCGAAGCGCTCACGGCGGCCGTTGCCGGCGCTTCGGAGCACCGGCAACTGACCACGGGGACCAAGGATGAGCGTGCCGCGTGGATCACGGAGCACGCAGTGGTTGACATGGCCGGGCGTAAGGGCAGCCTGTGGACTGATACTTCGCGGCAGAACGCGGCCGTGGTGCTGGCAAACTCCATGGAGGAGATTGACGAGACCGCCACCGATAGCGATAATTCGGTAAAGTTTTCGCGGTTTGAGGCAGGTTTGCCGGCCGGTTGGCGAGGATATCGCGACGATGAGATCACCGTACTGCTGCGGGAGATACTCAAAGACGACATCGCCCTGCAGGCCGTGTCTGAGGCCGCGGGCCGATACACCTCACTGCGCCTCGACGATGCGCTGGATACGCTGCCTGCAGACTCTGATGACTCGGAGGACTCGGGATATTCGAGTCTGAAGGCTGCGAGTGCCCTGATTGTTCAGAAACTTGAGCCCGATGGCCGTCTACTCGGTTACATTCAGGGAGCTGCGGAGAAGGGGCGCGACGATGATGGCGAGCAGTTGGATGCGACGAACCAGATGCTCCTCGATGCTTTCGACGACGGGGTGTACTCCACCGCCGCTACCGTTGCCGGCGCCGCCGGGCCCGCCTGGGGCGGTACGGCGCGAAACATTGCGCAGTCCTATCTGGTGGCTGCGCTGCAGAAACCCGTTGCCGGCGCGTCCGGCTGGAGTGACGTTCAGGACTACGGCATGTCGGAGGCGGTGAGGCGGCATTTCCTGGTGGAGGCATATGTCAAGCTCGATGAGCGCGGACTTCTGCCGGCCGGCGTCTATGAGGGCGTTGAGGACAAGGCCTACACCGGCTTCGATGCGTGGATGAAACGGGATGCCGCCGGAAACTCCTACCTCGACGCCGCGGCGCTGCTGTCCGACCCGGACCATATGGGACAGTTCGTCGGTTGGCTTACAGATGACCCTGATCTTGCCGGGGTTAACCTCCGCGACGGTGTGCCGGCAGTAAAGGCGTTTGAAGCGGGCCACGATGCGGGCGGAGCATGAATACCGCGCTGCACGGCTACGGCACGGCACGGCCGGCTCCTGACCGGGCTATGCGCGCCCCGTACGCGCTGCCAGGTACCGCCATCCCCTGTCAACGGCTGATGGGCTCTGCCAGAATCGACGCATGACCAGCGCTGATAGCCGCGGCGCCGCCGACGCGCACGCACCGATGGCCCCCGCCGCCCTGCGCGAACTCGCCGGCGCACTGCGGGAGCGGATGCAGCGCGTCGTCGTCGGCAAGACCGAGGCGATCGACACCCTCCTGGCCACTTTCCTGGCCGGCGGCCACCTCTTGATCGAGGACGTGCCCGGCGTCGCCAAGACCACCCTGGCCCTGGCACTCGCGCGCTGCCTGGACCTGAGCTCGGCCCGCATCCAGTTCACCGCCGACCTCCTGCCCGCAGACGTCACCGGGGTCAGTGTCTACGACCAGTCCACCCGCGAGTTCCGCTTTCACCCCGGCCCGGTGTTCGCCGGCGTCGTCGTCGCCGACGAGATCAACCGGGCCACCCCGCGCACCCAGTCCGCCCTGCTGGAGGCCATGGGGGAGGGGCAGGTCAGCGTCGAGGGGCGGACCCTGCCCCTGCCCGACCCGTTCATCGTCGTCGCCACCCAGAACCCCCTGGAGATGGAGGGCACCTTCGCCCTGCCGGAGGCCCAGCGCGACCGCTTCATGACCCGCCTGACCATGGGCTACCCCGACGCCGGCGCCGAGGCCGCCATGCTGCTCGCCCGCGGCGGCGCCGACCCGCTCGCCGACCTCGCCCCCATCGCCTCCGAGCACGACGCCCGCGCGGCGCGCACCACCGTCGCCTCCCTGCACCTGGCCCCCGCCGTCGCCCGCTACATCGTCGCCCTGGTATCCGCCACCCGCAGCGACGAGGCCATCGCCCTGGGCGCGAGCCCCCGCGCCGGCCTGCACCTGGCCGCCGTCGCCCGCGCCCGCGCCGCCATGGCCGGACGCAACTTCGTCTCGCCCGACGACGTCGCCCGCACCGCCGTCCACGTGCTCGCCCACCGGCTCATCCCGGCCGGAAGCCCCGCCTCGGCTGCCGACGCGCTCGCCGCCTCCACCCAAGCCCTGTGGCGCATCCTCGCGAGCACGCCCGTACCGGCGGGTGACTGAGCCGATGCCACTAGACGCGGGCGGCGCCACACCGCAACCCTCCGGGCGCCACCGCCCCAGTGGGCGCCTGCGCGTGACCCGAGCCGCAGCCGCCGACGGACAGCCCACGCGCCGGCTCGTCCCCTGGGCGGCTCCGTCAACGACCGGCTGGCAGGTACTCGTGCTCGGGGCGGCCCTGGTACTCGGTGGCTGCCTCACCGGCCTGGGCCTGATGCGCGACCTGGGCCTCCTTCTCACGGCAACGGCCGGAGCCGCCCTTGTGGCAGGCTGGCTGATGGCTCTCGCCGCAAGGCCGCGAGCGCGGCTGAGCGGACCCGGTGAGGTAGGTGAGGTCCACGTCGGCCAGGATGCGGTCTGGCAGCTGGCCGTCGCCACCCGGCTGCCCCGGTGGGTACCCCTGTGGGTGACCTGGCACGTCGCCGGTGCTCGGCTCACGGTCCCGGTGGCGCAGGGTGGCTGCGCGATCTCCTACCGTCCGCACCGGCGCGGACCGCTCACCGTAAGCGCGCCCGCGCTCACCTGCTACGACCCACTCGGGCTCGCACGCGCCCGCATTCCCATGCGCCTGGACGGCAGCGTGCTGGTCCTGCCCCGACCACTGCCGCCACCGGCTGAGGCCGCCGCCACCGGCACAGCTGACACGGCAGGCGGCGTGGACGCGGCTGCCCCGTCCCGTTCGCACCCCGGTACCTCCGGCCGGCAACTCGGCAACCTGCGCGAATACCGGCCCGGCGACTGGCTCGGATCCGTCCACTGGCGCCAGTCCGCGCGCACCGGACGGCTCATCGTCATTGACCGCGAGCACGAGGGCCGAGGCCTGCGCCGCCTGCGGCTAGACCTGCGCGCCTGCGCCTACACGGCGCATGCTGAGGCACCGGGTGGCGCCGCAGCCGCCTTCGAGGGCGCCGTCAGCACGGCCACCGGGCTGATCGAGGCGTGGGCGCGCGCCGGGCACGAAGTCGAGCTGCACCTGGGCACCGAGCGCCACCGCGCCACCGCGGCGCACTCCACCGCCCTGCTGCGACGCCTCGCCACGGTTGAGATGAGCAGCCTGCCGGAGGACGACGCCGCCGACCTCCCTCCCGGCGGCCCACGCCCCGGCACCCGTGCGGCCGACGCCGGGCCCGGTGCCGAGGCAGATGTCTTCATCACTGGTGCCCCGGCCGAGCCGCAGCCCCCGCCCGGGACCCTGGTGCTGGTGGCGGACGCGCAGGCCGGCGCCAGTGCGGCCACGGATGCGGCGGCCGCCTCGCCCCCTGCACGCGCCGGCCTGAGGGCGCCGCAGGACGCGCCCACTAGTCGGCCGCGCCTGCGCGCCGCCCGCTGGCAGCCGCTGGCAGCCGGGCTCATCACCGTCGGCTTGTGGCACCTGGCCGCCACTGTGCTGGCACCGCTACTGACCCCGGCGCCCTGGGCCGGCCGCGGCCTGGCCGTTGCCGCCGTCGCCCTGCTGCTCCCCGCCCTGGTGCGCACAGCCCGGCCCCAGCGGGCGGGACTCGCCTGCGCCCTGGGCCTGCTCGCCGGATCCGGGGTGCTGTGGTGGGGCTGGCGCGGCACCGGCCAGGTGGAGTCCTGGCTCACCTCCCCCTCGACCCAGCTGCGCGAGGTCAGCAGCATGCTGCGCGACGGCATCGCCCCGTTGGACACCGGCGGCGCGCTCGGCTTCGCCCTGTGCCTGTTCACTTGGCTGCTGGCCTGGGTGGGCGCGCTTTCGAGCGCGGGCGGCGGCGATGGCTGCGGCGCCACCGGGCTGATCCCGGCCGCCGCGCTGCTGGCCCCCGGCATCGTCCTGGGGCAGCGGCCCGCCGACAACGTCGTACTGGCTGCCGGGGCGGGCGTGCTCGCGCTCATCCTCACGGCTGTGCCCGTGCCCGCCGCGGGCACGCGCAACCAGCACGGTTGGGAGGCGAAGCCGCCCCACGCAGCAGGACGCGCCGCGCCGCTGGTCGCATACGGCGCCGCGAGGCGCGCGCTCGGGAAACTGGCCGGCGTGGCGGTCGTGACCGCCCTGGCGGTCGGCACGGCCGGCGTCGCGGTGTCCCTCGCTCCGGCCGTGCCGGTGCGTGCATGGAGCTGGAACGTGAGCGGCGCGGGCGTGGCCGGCCTCTCCGTTCCGGATACCACGCTCACCCTGGACCAGGACCTGGTGCGCGGCTCTACCGCAACCGTATTCGAGTACACCTCCGACGTGCCGACCGGCACCTCCCTGCGCTTCCCCCTCGCCGTCATCCGAGACCTCGACGGCGATGCCTGGGAGCCCCTGGAAGATCCGGGACCCGCGAGCGCAGGCAGCCTGGTAGCGCCCGTCGGCGGCGGTGCGCTCACGGCCGGAGGGGCGCTCGTGGCCGCCGGAGTCAGCGCCGCCGAGGTGCGCTCCGGCGGCGCCGACCTGCCGGAGACTCACATAGGCATCCAGAACCTAGCCTCCGCACGCCTGCCGCTGGCCCAGTCGACCGCCCTGATAACGACGGATGCGAACGATGACGCGCTCGCGGTCTCGAACTGGGCGTGGGTGCCCGGCACCTCCACCGTCGTCGCCCGGGGCGCCGGTGCCACCAGGGGGAACCGTTACACGGTACGGGGGTGGAACGCCGTCGCCGGCCCGGACGGCACCCCGCAGGTCCTCCCGCCCTACGAGGCCGCCGCCGCGGATCCCCAGGAACTGGCCGCCTACACGGTCACGCCTCGCGGCTCGGCGGGCATCGCCCTGACTGCCCGGGAAGTGGTAGGGGCCGTGGGGCTCGACGGCACCGACGCGCCCCCGACCGCCCAGGCCGCCGCGCTGGCGGCCTGGTTCCACGGCGGTGACTTCGTGTACGACGAGTCCGCTCCCGGTGGCTTCTCCGGGAGCGGCGGGACCATGCCCGTGGACACCGTCGATGACTTCCTCACCGACCGCCACGGCTACTGCGTCCACTACGCCGCCGCCTTCACGCTCATGGCCCGCAGCCTGGGCCTGCCCACCCGCATCGCCATCGGCTACGCCTCCCGCGCCGACGGGGCGGCGACCCCCGTGTCCGGTCAGGAACTGCATGCCTGGCCCGAGGTGTGGTTCGACGACGTCGGCTGGGTGGCCTTCGAGCCCACGCCGGGCGGGGCCGGGCGGCGGGCCGACACCGGGGCGGACCCGCAGCCCTCACCCACCGCGGCGGGGACCGAGACACCGACCGCGTCGGCGTCGGCCGCGCCCGCGCCCACGGTGGTCGCGACCAGCAATGCGCCCGACCCCAGTGGTTCCAGTGGTGCAGCCGGCGCGGGGGACGCCACCCGGCCGGGAGTCTGCGCGCTGCAGCTGGCTGCGGCCGTGCTCGTAGCGCTGCTGCTCGCCGGTCCGGCGCTGGTGCGCTCCGGGCGGCGTCGACGCCGACTGGGCCGCATCCGGAACGGATCCAGACCCGCCGCCGCAGCTTGGCAGGAGCTGCGCGACACCGCCACCGATCTGGGGCTGTGGACGCCACCGGGACGCGTTGGCGCGGCCGGGGGAGTCGGGCGGCGGCCCGGTGGTGCGGGCCGGGGGCCGCGGGCGCGCACGCACGAGGCGCTGGCCGAGTATCTGGCCGCCCTACCCGGTCTGGAGGCCGCCGGGCGAGACCTGGAGGAGTTGGCGGGAGCCGCCGTCGCCGAGGCCTTCGGGGAGGGGGCGCTGGCACCCGCTCCGGGGGGCCGGGCCGACGGTACGGTCGGCGACCGGGAGCGCTTGGCCAGTGGACTGCGCACCGTGACGGCGAGCCTGGCCCGCGCCACGTCCCTGCCCCGACGCCTGCGCGCCCGACTGCTGCCCGCGAGCCTGTGGCGGCGACGCTGACCGGGCCGTCATCCGCGCCCAGCAGGCAGGGGACTCGCAGGTCGTCCCACGCCACGCCGCCCTGCTACGAGCCTTTGCCGCTTGGTTCGAGCTTTTGCGCCCTGGTGTACGGCGAATACCCGCACACCAGGGTGCAAAGCGTCGCAGCAGAACTCCCCGGGCGCCTTTAGATGTGTTGCCGGCGGACGGGATGTGCAGGAGCCCACACCGGTGCGATGTGCCGCGCTACGCATGAGAGGATGACCTAGCACAGCGCGCACCGTTGGGGCGGTGAGCGCCGGACAGGAAGGCACACCACGATGGCGCTCTTTGACCTTACGGACAAACGGCTTCAGCCCGCGGTTTTGGGGCGTCCCGCCACCGACGCCGACCGCAGCGCCGCCCTGGCTGCGGTACGGCGGCAGATCACCGAGGTGCTGCGCCGCCCGCTGCTGGCGATCGGCTGGGATCAGGTCGTCGGTGGGGATGCCCTGACCGCGCTCGACGCCGCCGGCCAGGTCGTCACTGTCGAAGTCATTGAGGTGCTCGACTCCACCGCCCTGCTGCTGGCCATGGCGCGCGCCACCAATACCGCGCTCACCGGCCGCGATCAGCTCGCCTCCCGCTACCCGGGCGCCCAGACAGCCTTCGAGCAGGACTGGGCCGATTTCCGCGGCAGCATGCCCGTGGGCAGTGAGCCCGGGCCCCGGCTGACCCTGATCGCCACCGAGATCGCCGACGACGTGCGCACCTGCCTCGGCATGGTCGCCGATTCCGGCGTGGAGCTGCACGAGCTGGGGGTCCGGTCCACCGAGGACGGCCGTGTCCTGGTGTCCGTTGAGCGGCTGCGCACCGATGTGACCGGGCAGGCGCTGGACCTGAACGGGCAGACCGCCGCAGCCGCAGAGGGCTCCGATGACCCATTGCCCGACGACGCCACCGTGCCCACACCGGTAGTGGCGCAGTCGCCCGCCCCTCAAGACGGCCCGCAGGACGACGCCCCGGTGGCCGCGTCCCCCGCCGGCGCCAACAGTGGACACCGCCTGGACGCGGCGGTACTGGGTGCCGAACCCACTGTCCCCTCCGGAGAGGCTTCGGAACGGGCTCTGGCGGACATCGCCCAGACGCTCGAGACGCCCGCGACCCTGGTGTGGCTGCGCCGGCGTCGCGGCATTGACCACCGGGCAACCCTGGCGGCCGACGGCACCATCACCCTCGCCGACGGCACCTCCTACCGTGACCCGTCCACAGCGGCCAATGCTGCCCAGAACACGCAGGATATCGACGGTTGGCGGGTATGGCGCGTCGGCGTCGGCGGCCCGAGCCTGCGCGAGCTACTGGCCTGAGGCCGCACCGGGGCAGCAGGCGGCAGCGGCAGCGGCCGTACCGGTCGTCTACTGCGAGCCTTTGCACCCTGGTGTGCGGCTATTTGCCATACACCAGGGTGCAAAAGCTCGCACCAGAGGGGGAAGGCCTGGCCCACGCGCATGCCCACGCCCATGCCCGCATCCGCGACCGTGGGGGCCGTGGGGACGGGGCGCGCTGCAATGCTGGGAAACGACGGTGAGACGGCTGTGGCTGACAGGCCTCTATAGTGTGTGAGTGGTGATCCAGGTCGCCTCCGTTCGTCGGATGAGTGGCCCCTGAACGAATGTCGACCGCAAGTCGGGGACATCCCCTGCTTTTACTTTCGACTGGGGAGTGCGGACGCCGGCCTACCCCCCACCGGTCACGGAGTAGGCGTGGAACGCGCCCGGCTCCGGTGCCTCAGGTGAGCACGTAACCGCGCAGCCAGCGGCGCAGCGCGGAGTAGACCTGCTCACGCACCGGCGGGGCCGACAGCACCAGGTCGTGGACGCCGCCGTCGAAGCGGGCCACCGTCACCAGCTTGCCCAGGCCGATTGCGCGGTGGGCGGTGGCGTCCGCGTCCACCACCGTGTCGGTCTGGCGCGAGTCCGGAGTCCAGGTCACGCTCAAGTGGCTGCGGGCGGATCCCATGGACAGGACCGGGCAGCGCACGTCCAGGCCCTCAGAAACCCGGCGCTGACCGGCCAGGATCGCCAGCAGCCAGCCGGGGCGGATGGGGGCGGCCGGGACCATCTTCCAGCGCCTGTCGACGCTCCAGCCCGTGATGTAGGGGTCATCCGCCCAGGCGGGATCGGGCAGGGGGCCGTCTCGTTCGGGACTCCAGCCGTCAACGAGCGAGTAGAGCGCCTTGGGCGGATAAGAGCGGGTGGGTATCACCATGCGCGGGTCGCGACGGGCGAGCGTGCGCAGCATCGGTTCGCCCACGAGCCGCACCGGCTCGGAACCCTGAATCTCCAACCAGGCCGAGTTCAGCACCAGGGCGGAAATCGCCCCCGGGTGGCGGTCCGCCCACAGGGAGGAGACCAGCCCGCCGGTGGAGTGACCGTACAGGACGGTGGGCATGTCCCAGCCCTCGGCGGCGTGGACGGCGGCCAGGGCCAGTCCGATCTCCTCGTCGTAGTCGGTCAAGGAGGTGACCCATCCAAGCATCTGCCCCGCGCGCAGGGAGCGCCCGTAGCGACGCAGGTCCAGGGCGTAGAAGGCGCCGCCCATGCGCGATACCTCGCGGGCGAAGTGCGCCTGAAAGAAGTAGTCGTTCCAACCGTGCAGGTACAGGAGGATGAAGCGCGGCGCCGTGGGCGTGCCGGGCAGGGCAGCCGGGTCCAGTGCGGGCACGTGGTGCACCAGGGTGGCGACGGCGTCGTCGTCCTCCGCGTCCGGCAGCAGCTGCAGCGTGCGGGCGCGGAATCCCGGCCCGAGTACGTCGAGACCCCAGGCGTCGACGGGGGCCGGCTGTGGGGGCGGCGTCGGCTCCGTGGGAGCAGTGTGCTCGGGGCCTGCGGGGGCTGCGGGAGTGCTCACCGGGGCGTTTCGTCCTCGGTCAGGAAGCCTCGCAGGGCGGTGTCCATCTGCTCGGCCTCGATTAGGAAGCCGTCGTGCCCGTGTAGGGAGTGGATGGTGGTGCGGCGCGCGTCCGGGATGCCGGCGGCCAGCTCCTCGGCCTGCGCGGGCAGGAAGAGCCGGTCGGAGTCGACGTCGACCACCAGCGTGCGGGCGGTAACCGTGCTCAGGGCTGCCTGGATACCGCCGCGCCCGGCACCGACGTCGTGCACCATCATGGAGTGGTTGACGATCAGGTAAGTGTTGGCGTCGAAGCGTGCCAGCAACTTGCGGGAGTGGTGGTCCAGGTAGGACTCGATCTGGTAGCGGCCGCCGACGGCGGGATCCTCCTGGCCCTGGTGGGCGCGGCCGAAGCGCGTGTCCAGCTCGCCGGCGGAGCGGTAGGTGGTGTGCGCTATGGCGCGGGCCAGGCCGAGGCCGCGGACGGGGCCGACGCGGTGGTTGTAGTAGTCGCCGTCGAAGAAGTAGGGGTCGCCGACGATGGCCAGCTCCTGCAGGTGGCACCAGGCGAGCTGGTCGGCGGTGGTGGAGGCGCCGGTGGCTACCAGGGCCAGGTTGCGTACGCGCTCGGGGTGGGTGACGCCCCACTCCAGGGCGCGGTGGCCACCGAGTGAGGCGCCGATGACCAGGTGGAAGGCGTCGATGCCGAGGGTGTCCGCCAGGCGCGACTCCGCCCGCACGGCGTCGCGAGTGGTCAGCCAGGGGAAGCGCGAGCCCCAGGGGCGCCCGTCCGGCGCGGTGGAGGAGGGGCCGGTGGAGCCCTGGCAGCCGCCCAGAATGTTCGCGGCCACCACGTAGTAGCGGTCGGTGTCGATGGCGCGGCCTGGGCCTACCAGCGTGTCCCACCAGCCGGCGGTGGGGTGCCCGGGGCCGGCCGCGCCGGTGACGTGGGAGTCGCCGGTCAGGGCGTGCAGCACCAGGACGGCATTGTCACGGGCGGGTGTGAGCTCTCCCCAGGTCTCGAATGCGAGGTGCGTTTCCGGCAGGATCTCGCCGGAGTCCAGCGGGAGGTCTCCGATCTCCAGGAAATGGCGCTGGCCGGGGTCGTCGCCTGGCCGCCAGGCGCCCGTCGGAGAGCCCGCCGAGCGGTCGACGAGCTTGAGGGTCGCCGTGCCGACCCCGGGCACCTGCGAAATGGGTGCGGTCATGGCCGTCATGGTAGCCGGGGAGGCTGTCTGCGGGCGAGGCCCGAGTGCGGGCGGCATGAGTGTGCGGCCGTGGAGCGTCGGCCCGGTGCCGCTGCCGTGCGGCCGCTCCACGTGCGGTGCCGCCGGTCTCGGTGCGTAACATCTACCGGTCTCGGTGCGTAACGTCTACCGGTCTCGGTGCGTAACGTCTACCGGTCTCGGTGTGGGGGCGGGGCGTGACGCTAGAGCGCGGCGACGGCGGCCAGGCCCCGCTCCAGGTCGGCGATGATGTCATCCACGTGCTCAATGCCGATGCTCAGGCGGACGGTGCCGGCACTGATGCCGGCGCGGGCGAGCTCGGCGTCGGACAGCTGGGAGTGTGTGGTGGTGGCCGGGTGGACGCACAGGGAACGGACGTCGCCGATGTTGGCCAGGTTGGAGAACAGGGACAGGGCGTCGATGAAGGCGGCCCCGGCCTCGCGTCCGCCCGCCAGGTCGAAGGCGAAGACGCTGCCCGCACCGCGCGGGCAGTACTTGCGGTGCAGCGCGTAGTAGGGGCTGGACTTCAGGCCCGAGTAGCGCACCTCAGCCACCTCGGGCCGGCCCTCCAACCACTTGGCGACGGCGAGTGCGTTGTCCACGTGCCGCTCCATGCGCAGGGATAGGGTCTCCACGCCCTGCGCAATGAGGAAGGAGTCGGTGGGGCTCGCGGCGAAGCCGAGGTCGCGCTGGCCGGCGGTGTGAGCCCGCAGGATGAAGGCCATATTGCCCAGGGGGCTGCCCACGCCCAGGTCGCGGGCGTAGACGAGGCCGTTGTAAGAGGGGTCGGGGGTGTTGAACTCGGGGAAGCGCTCGGGCTGCGAGGCGAAGTCGAAGTTGCCGGAGTCGACGATCACTCCCATCACGGTGGAGCCGTGGCCGCCGAGGAACTTCGTGGCCGCGTGGACCACGATGTCGGCCCCCCACTCGAAGGGGCGGATCAGGTAGGGGGAGGCGACGGTGTTGTCCACCACCAGTGGGATGCCCAGCGCGTGCGCGGCCTGCGCGATCGCCTCGATGTCGAGGATGTCGCCCTTGGGGTTGGGGATGGACTCGCCGAAGAAGCAGATGGTGCGCTCGTCCGCGAGCGCGGCCCAGGCTGCCGGGTCACTGGGGTCGGAGACGAAGCGGGTCTCGATGCCCAGCTTGGGCAGGGTGTGGCTCAGCTGGTTGACGGTGCCGCCGTACAGGGAGGGCGAGGCGACGATGTTGCTCCCCTGCCCGCCCAGGGTGATGAAGGTCAGGGCCTGGGCGGCCATGCCCGAGGCCACCAGGTGGGCGCCGATGCCGCCCTCCAGGGCGGCGATGCGGCGGGCGACGATCTGGTTGGTGGGGTTGTCGAGGCGGGTGTAGATGGGGCCCAGGGACTTCAGCTCGAAGCGGTTGGCGGCCTCCTGGGCGTCGGGGAAGACGAAGGAGGTCGACTGGTAGATCGGGATGGCCCTGGCGCCGGTGTCGGAGTCGGGTGTGTGGCCGGCCTGGACCTGCATGGTTTCGAAGCGCCAGCCGGTCGGGTCTGCGGGGGAGGGGACGTGTCCCGGGGTGCTGGACGGGGCCTCTGCCATGAGAACTCCTTGATCAATGGCGGAATCGAGGGCGGTACCGACGGGGCCCGCAGCGACGGCATCGCCGGCGGACGTGTCAGCAGGCGGAACCACCGGCGCCGTGGGCGGGCCGGAGGTGGCCGGACCTGTGGGAGAAACGCTACCTCAGAGTTGGGTGTGACGAATGCCACGCAATTGCGGTGCGTGTCGCGGATCCGCTGTATTCCGGGGCTGGTGGTACGTGTGAGGGCCTCTGTGACGGTTGTGAAATATGATGTTCTTGTTTCTCTTGCGGGCGTTGATGGGTACGGTATGCGAGGACACCCGGTCTGCGTCGGTCAAGGAGGCGCGCCGGAATACGTACGGAGATCTTGTGAGCACGACCCATCGCCCGCGCCGCCCCAGCGCACCCCTGCGCGCGAGCCTCACCGCCGCGGCCCTCGCACTCGCCGTCACGTTCACCCCGGCTGTTGCTGATGAAGTGACCCAGGATGACATCGACCGCGCCAAGTCCGCGGAGCAGGCAACCGCCGCCTCCATCGCCTCGCTGGAGGCGTCCTTGGCGCAGCTGAGTGTCAAGACCGCCGCCGCCGAGGTCGAGGCCGCTGCGGCCAACGAGGACTACCTCACCGCGCTTGACGAGCTGGATGCGGCCACCACCGACGCCGAGAACGCGCAGTCCCGGGCGGATGACGCCGCTGCGGAGACGGCGGAGGCCCGCACGGACCTGGGCGCCGTCGTCGCCGAGACCTACGAGCAGGGCAGCGCAGGCACCCTGGACGCCCTGGCCCCCTACCTGTCCAGTCAGACCCTCGGCGACGTCACCGACGTCAGTGTCGCGCTCGAACGCGCCGGGGAGGACACGGACTCCCAGCTGCAGAGCGTGGAGGCGCTGCAGGCGGTCGCGGACACGATGCAGTCCATCGCCGACTCCAAGGTCGAGGCGAAGCAGGCCGCCGCGGATACCGCCGCCACCGCCAAGGCCGATGCCGACGCCGCCGCCACCGCGGCGCAGGCGGCCCAGGCCTCCGCCGAGACCGAACGCGCCGGCCTCATCGCCCAGCTCGCCGAGCAGCGCAACACGACGGTTGAGCTGGAGACCGCCTACCAGGAGCAGCTGGAGTCGGAGCGCAAGGCGCGGGAGGAGGCCGCCGCCAAGGAGGCGGCCGAGCAGGCGGCTCGCGAGCAGGCAGCTCAGGCCGAGGCGGCCCGCAGCGCCGAGCAGAGCACGCCGGCTCCTTCCGGCTCCTCCGAGGGCTCCGCGAACTCGGGTTCGGGCGAGCAGTCCTCCGGCTCCTCCGGGGCGTCGTCGTCCCAGGGCCAGCAGTCGCAGTCCTCATCCGGCGGGGGGACTTCATCGGGATCCTCCTCGTCAGGATCCTCCTCTTCCGGGGGCTCCTCCGGTAGCTCCTCATCCGGCTCCTCCTCTTCCGGGGGCTCCTCCGGGGCGAGCTCCTCCGGGGGCGCCTCCCAGAGCACGCGGCAGACCGCGACGGCCTCCAACGCATCGGCGTCGGGCGGTGCCGCTGCCAGCACGGCCATCGCCGCCGCCTATACCTACATCGGGGTGCCCTATGTCTGGGCGGGCGAGTCCTATGGCGGCGTGGACTGCTCGGGCCTGACGATGCTGTCCTACCGTGCGGCGGGCGTCTACCTGACCCATTCCTCCAGGGCCCAGTACGGGCAGGGCACACTGATCCCGCTGGGCAGCGCGCAACCCGGCGACCTGGTCTTCTGGTCCTCCAACGGCACCCAGTCCGGCATCTACCACGTGGCCATGTACCTGGGCAACGGGCAGATGATCGAGGCGCCTACCTTCGGCTACACCGTGCGCGTGACCTCTATGCGCTACTCCGGCGCCATGCCCTACGCCGTGCGCCCCTGAGGCCGACGACGACGCCGCGCGCGAGCTGCCGCGGGCCGTGCGGCGGCGCAGCTGAGCGCCGACCCGGCTGGGCAGGCCGAGCGGGCGCGGCCCCGGTGCCGCGCCCG